>JBGSXQ010000129.1:0-2895 GCA_041751315.1 Gaiellaceae bacterium
CGCGCTGAACGGGCTGCACCGCGGGGTCGCCGGCGCCGCGACGAGTGACGCCCAGGGGCGTCTCTTCGTCGAGGTCGAGGAGCGGCCTGACGAGGAGTCGGTCGACGACCGCATCCGCGAGCTCGAGCGCGAGTACCGCGCGGTTGTGGAGGAGATCCTCGAGCTGCGTGGCGACGACGGGCGCATCGCAGCCTTCGTCCGCTCGATCTCCGAGCCCGGCGCGCTCGCCGATACCTCTGGCTACTCGCCCGATCTCACGTTCGAGCAGAAGATGCAGCTGCTCGAGACGGTCGACGTGCGGGAACGGCTCGACCTCGCCCTCGAGCTCCAGCGTGAGCGCCTCGCGCTCATGCGGATTCGCCGACGCATCCAGGAGGACGTCGAGTCCGGTGTCGACCGCCAGCAGCGCGAGTACATCCTGCGGCGCCAGCTCGACTCGATCCGCAAGGAGCTCGGCGACGACGAGGCGTCGGTCATCGAGGAGTACCGCACGAAGGTCGCCGAGGCGGATATGCCCGAGAACGTTCTCGAGCAGGCCGAGCGCGAGCTCTCGCGGCTCGAGCGCATGGGCGATCAGACTCCCGAGGCGACCGTCATCCGCAACTACCTCGACTGGCTGCTCGCGATCCCTTGGAGCAAGCGCTCCGAGGAGCGCCTCGACCCGAAGCACACGCGTGAGGTGCTCGACGCCGATCACGCGGGCCTCGACGACGTGAAGGACCGCATCGTCGAGTACATCGCGGTCGCGAAGCTCCGGAAGGAGCGAGGAGTGGAGGACGACAGGCGATCGGGCGTGATCCTCACGCTCATCGGCCCGCCTGGCACGGGCAAGACCTCGATCGGCGAGTCGATCGCCCGGGCGACGGGACGCGAGTTCGTACGTATGTCGCTCGGCGGCATCCACGACGAGGCGGAGATCCGCGGGCATCGGCGCACGTACATCGGCGCGCTTCCCGGCCGACTCGTACGCGCTCTCCGCGACGCCGGGACGATGAATCCCGTGATCATGCTCGACGAGGTCGACAAGGTCGGCGCCGACTGGCGCGGCGACCCCTCGTCAGCGTTGCTCGAAGTGCTCGATCCCGCGCAGAACCACTCGTTCCGCGACCACTACCTCGACGTCGAGCTCGATCTGTCACAGATCCTCTTCATCGCGACGGGGAACATGGCCGAGACGATTCCAGGCCCGCTCCTCGACCGCATGGAGGTCATCCGCTTCGACGGGTACACGACCGACGAGAAGGTCGCGATCGCCCGCGGCTACCTCTGGCCGCGCCAGGTCGCGCGCAACGGCCTGCGCGAGGACGAGGTGTCCGTGTCGGACGACGGCCTCGAGCTCGTCGTGAGCGAGTACACGCGTGAGGCCGGAGTCCGGCAGCTCGAGCGCGAGCTCGGCACGATGTTGCGCAAGATCGCGACGAAGATTGCGTCGGAGGAGGGCGAGACACCGGTCGAGCTCGACGAGGAAGCCGTGCGCGACGCGCTCGGCCGACGCAAGTACTTTCGCGAGGTCGCCGAGCGAACCGCGGTTCCTGGTGTTGCCACGGGCCTCGCCGCTACCGCGACGGGCGGGGACGTCCTCTTCATCGAGGCGACGTCGCACCGCGACGGCGACAAGCTCGTCCTCACCGGGCAGCTGGGCGAGGTGATGAAGGAGTCGGCGCAGATCGCGCTCTCGTCGGTTCGGGCGCTCTCGACGAAGCTCGGTATCGAGGAGGAGCTCTTCGAGAAGCGCTCCTTCCACTTGCACGTTCCCGCGGGAGCGATTCCCAAGGACGGCCCGAGCGCCGGGATCACGATGGCGACTGCCCTCGCGTCGCTCCTGACCGACCGGCCCGTGAAGCACACCGTCGGGATGACCGGCGAGATCACGCTGCAGGGACGCGTCCTGCCCATCGGCGGGCTCAAGCAGAAGGTGCTCGCCGCCCATGCGGCCGGGATCACGGACATCATCATCCCCGAGCGCAACCGTGCGGATCTCGTGGACATCCCCGAGAACGTGCGCGACGAGATCGCGTTCCACCCGGTGATGTCGATCGACGAGGTGCTGGGGCTCGCGCTCGAGGACTCACCGGTGCAGTCCAGTGTCCAGGTGTAGCCGACGCGAGCCCGTCCCAGAGGACGTCCGACGCGCGGCGGGCGTCCTCGAGCGCCGCTACGCCGTCTCGATCCTCTACGCGTCGCACCACGGGTGCACGCGCTTCACGGAGTTTCGCCAGGCACTCGGCACGATCCCGCCCGCGACGCTCGCGCAGCGCCTCGCCGAGCTCGAGCGCGCAGGCGTCCTGCGCCGCGAGGTACGGGATGCACGGCCGCCGCACGTCGAGTACGTCCTGACGACCGACGGGATGCGGACGAAGGCGTTGCTCGACGCGCTTGCTGCCTGGGCGCGGCCCTGACCGTGCAATACTTCCCAAAGTGAAGCAACGACCAGCGCGACGAGCGGACCCGTACCGCGACCTCGAGGTCATCGACTCGTGGGCTCCGCGGTTCAACCAGGTGGTCGTCGGCGTCCTCGCCCTGCTCGCCGTTCTCTTCGGCTGGCCGTGGCTCCTGGCTGCTCTCGCGCTCCAGCTCGTCGTGGGCCTGACGTTCGGGCGACGCTACTGTCTCCCGTGCCTCGCCTACTTCGAGCTCGTCCAGCCGCTCGTCGGTGAGGGCCCGCTCGAGGATTCTCGGCCTCCGCGCTTCGCCAACATGGTGGGCGTCGTCTTCTTCGCCGCGGCGTTCCTCTCGTACCTCGCCGGGCTCGCGACGCTCGGGGCGGTTCTCGGGCTCCTCGTGTCCGCGCTCGCGCTGCTCGCGGCCACGACCGGCTTCTGCGCCGGCTGCGAGGCCTACAAGGTCGGCTACGTGCTGACCGGTCGGAGGTTCGTCGCCTGCCCGCTCCCGCCG
>JBGSXQ010000130.1:0-6643 GCA_041751315.1 Gaiellaceae bacterium
GATCGCCGAGGGCCACGGCGTCGATACTGCGCGTGTCGTGCTCACGGTCGGCGGCCTCCAGGGCTTCGTGTTCTATGCCGCCGAGCAGCTCGCACGGCGTCCGGGGCGCGTCCTCGTCGAGGCGCCGAGCTACGACCGCCCGTTGAAGGTGCTCGCGCGCGACGGCGCCGAGATCGTCGCCCTTGCCATGGATGACGAGGGACTCGATCTCGAGGCGCTGGAAGCGGAGCTCGAGAGCCGTACCGAAGAGCCGTCGTTCCTGTACACGATCCCGACGTTCCAGAACCCGAGCGGACGGACCCTGTCGGCCGAGCGCCGAACGCGCCTCGTCGAGCTGGCGCGCGCGTACGACCTCTCGGTTCTGGAGGACAACCCGTACGGGCTCGTTCGCTTCGAAGGGGAGTCACCGCCGACGTTGCTCGAGCTGGAGGGCGGAGATCTCGTGACGTACACGTCGTCGTTCTCGAAGACGGTCGCGCCGGGCGTTCGGGTCGGGTACTTCGTGCTGCCCGAGGCCACGGCGGCCGCGTACGAGGAGCGTGCGGTGTCGACGTACATCTCGCCGCCGTTCCTGCCGGAAGCGATCGTGTGGGAGTTCATCCGGCGCGGGCGCTTCGAGCCGAATCTGGAGCGCGTCTGCGACGAGCTTCGTGCGCGCCGAGACGCGATGCTCGCGGCGCTCGCCGCCGACGCTCCGGCAGGCGTGTCCTGGAGCAGGCCCGAGGGCGGCTACTTCGTCTGGCTCGAGCTACCGGGAGTCGACGTGCCGGATCTCGCACGCCGAGCCGAGCAAGACGGTGTGGCGATCGTCACCGGCCCTGGGTTCTTCCCGTCCGGCAGCGGTCTCGGTGGAAGCTCTGCCCGGCTCGCGTTCAGCTACGAGAATCCTGACCGCGTCGCCGAGGGCACCGCGCGGCTCCTTTCGCTTCTCGATGGTTGATGCCGCGAGATCGCCGATTCCCGGGCGCGAGCCGGCCGCTCTGGGGCGTGACGGGAGAGCGGTGGCGATGCTGGGCGCCCTCTAGCTCGAGCCCCGCCTGCGACGGTCTCGGAGTTGATCGAAGAGGTACCCGGCTGCGAAGCCGATTCCGACGCACAGCAGGATCAGCACAAGCAGTGAGATACGCGCCGAGAAGAACACGAAGCTCACCTCGACCTGCCTGCGGTTGAGAAGGACGATTGCAATCGCGTAGACGGCGAGCACGCCGAACACGATCAACCTCCACGGAGTCTCCTTCCCGGGCGTGGCCGGAGGCGGGCTCGGATCGCTCATGCCGAGAGTCTAGGCAGCGCTGCCGACCGGCACCGGCTCGAGCGGGCGTGGAACCAGGCGCGGCTGGCGCGGTGGCGTCAGCGACCCCGCCGTGACCGTCCTGAAGGTGGGGCAGGGGATGTTGCCCGCGAGCGCGCAGAGTCCCGCGCGCCGGAAGTAGCAGTCGTCGCAGGTGAGGTCTGTTCTCTTCTTCGCCGCCATCTGGTCATCGTGGTCGCCCCTCACGACCAAGCCCGCATTCTGGCGAGGCGCGCTTGATGGGACAACCCCCTCCCTGAGGTTTTGCCCGCAAATTGCGCCTGTTGTCAGACGCGACGAAAGTCCTGCAAAATCAACATTTCTCGCTGTTCGTTGCCAGGCTCTGCAACGCCTGTTGAAAACTCTCCACAGGGATCACTCTGAGCCCATCGGCATATCGCTGCGCGTCGTCGGCGTTCTCCCCGGCGGGAACGAGGAAGAAATCCACATCGCTGCGGCGCGCGCCGATCGTCTTCTGCTTGACGCCCCCGATGGGGATGACCGTGCCATCGAGCGCGAGCGCCCCGGTCGCGGCGATGCGGCAGCCCTTCGTGAGGTCGCGCCGGAGCTGACGGACGATCTCGAGCGCGAAGGGGAGGCCCGCGGAGGGGCCGCCGACGCGACCGAGGTCGATGTCGACGTCGATCGGCAGATCGATGTCCGCGTCCTGGTCGACGAGGATCCCGAGGATCGGACGTGTCGCGTCGTCAGGGCTGGCCACGGTGCTCGTCGTCACGTCGACCGTCTTCGCCGCTCGACGCACGGTCAGGCTCAGCTGGTCGCCCGGTTGCCGGAGGCTGATCGCGGCGCGAAGCTGCGTTGGCGTGCGCACCGGTGTGCCGTCCATGGCGATGATGACGTCGTTCGACTGCAACACGTCAGCCGCCGGCACGTCGGGGGCGATGCTCGTCACGAGGACGCCTCGTGGCCTCGCGGTGACGTCATAGCCGAGCGCGCGAAGCGCGACGACCGCCGCGATCTCCTCCGAGCGCTGCATGTCCTCGCGGTTCTGCCGAGTGCGCTCCGCGTCAGACTCGCCCGACGGCGCGAGCGTCTCCTTGGTGACGAAGGTGGATCCGTCCGGGCGCGTGAACGGGAAGAGCTGCTCGAGAAGACGGATTCGCCGCACGAAGAGGTCGACGTAGTAGACGTCGCCGCCGGCATCCACGCGACCACCTTCGACCTCGACCTTCTCGCCGAGGGGCTTGGCGCGGTCTGGAACGAACAGGAAGTCGCTGGCCGGGAGCCACCACAGCACGAACGCCGTGACGAGGCCGAGCAGGCCGACGACGACTGCGGCGGCGGAGAGTCGCTTCAAAAGGATCAGAGGCCCCGCGTGAGGGCACCGTCGACGAGCATCACCGTCCCGCTGACGTACGACGCCCGCTCGGAGCAGAGGAAGGCGACCACGTCGCCGACCTCCTGCGTCGTGCCGAGGCGGCGCAGCGGGATGGTTGCGAGGTCTGCCTCGGTCGGTCCGTCGGGGTAGACCTCCCGAACCCTCGCGGTGTCGATGCGTCCCGGCGCGATGCAGTTCACGGTGATGCCCATCGGCCCGAGCTCGCGGGCGAGCGACTTCGACCAGCCGACGATTCCGGGGCGGATCGTGTTGGACAGCGCCAGGTTGTCGATCGGCTCGCGCACCGTCGAGGAGGTGACCGTCACGATTCGGCCGGCGGGGCTTCGCTCGAGGTGCGGGAGACAGAGTCCGGTGAGCTGCACGATCGACACCAGCAGGAGGTCGACGGCCGCGCGCACCTTCTCCGCGTCGAGCTGGCTCGCCGTGGCGCGGTGCGGGCCTCCCGAGTTGTGCACGAGGACGTCGACGCCGTCGAAGGCGTCGACCGTCGTTGCAACGAGTCGCGCGAGATCGTCTGCGCTCGTCACGTCCCCGACGACGGCGTGGCCGCCGATGCGCGAGGCTTCTTGCTCGAGGAGCTCCTTGCGGCGCGCGAACATGACGACATTGGCGCCCTCTCCCGCGAGGGCTTCGGCGATGCCCAGCCCGATGCCCGACGATGCGCCGCAGACGATGGCGGTGCGGCCGTGCAGTCCGAGGTCCACGCGCTATTTCTTCTTCAGCACGCCGACGACCTCGCGGACTGCCGCTGCCGACGCCCTCAGCATCTTCTTCTCGTCGGCCGTCAGCTTGAGCTTCACGATCTCCTCGACGCCATCGGCCCCGAGCTTGACCGGAACGCCCATGTACAGCCCGTCGATCCCGTACTCCCCCTCGAGGTAGGCGGTACAGGGGAGGATCCGCTTCTCGTCGAGGCAGATCGAGTCGACCATCTGCGCGGCCGCCGCACCCGGCGCGTACCAGGCGGATGTCCCGAGCAGCGAGACGAGCTCGCCGCCGCCGACCTTCGTGCGCTCCACGAGCTTCGAGATGCGGCTCTTCGAGAGCAGCTCGGGGAGCGGCACGCCGCCGACGTTCGTCGCGGACACGACCGGCACCATCTGGTCGCCGTGCCCGCCCAGCACGACAGCGGTGACGTCCTTCACCGACACGTCGAGCTCCTGCGCGATGAAGGTCGAGAAGCGGGCGGTGTCGAGTATTCCCGCCATGCCCACGACACGGTGCTTCTTCCAGCGGGACGTCGCCTTCGCCACGTGGCACATCGCGTCGAGCGGGTTCGAGACGACGACGACGATCGCGTCCGGCGAGTGCTTGATCGCCTCCTTCGTCACCGCAGAGACGATCGCCTCGTTCGTCGAGACGAGGTCGTCGCGGCTCATCCCCGGGGAGCGCGGCTTGCCGGCCGTGATGACGATCACGTCGGAGCCCGCCGTCTCCCCGTAGCCGTTCGAGCCCACCATCGCCGGCTCGTAGCCGAGGACAGCGGCGGCCTGGTTGATGTCGAGCGCCTTGCCCTGCGGGTAGCTCGGGATGATGTCGACGAGGACGACGTCGGCGTAGTCGCGGCGCGCGAGCTCCTGCGCGCACGTGGCGCCGACGTTCCCGGCGCCGACGACGGTGATCTTCTTCCGCACGGCGGCCACTATCTCTCCAACCTTTCGATGATCGCGTCTGCGTATTCGGATGTCCCGACGGCGGTCGGGTCGTCACGCGTCGGCTTGAGGTCGTATGTCACCCGCTCGCCGGCTGCGATAACCCCTGCGACGGCCGCTTCCAGGCGCTCGGCGGCATCGCGCTCGCCCAGGTGCTCGAGCATGAGCTTCCCGGACAGGATCATGGCGGTCGGGTTCACTCTGTTCTGGCCCGTGTACTTCGGTGCCGAGCCGTGGGTCGCCTCGAAGACGGCTGAGTGCTCTCCGATGTTCGCGCCGGGAGCTACCCCGAGCCCTCCGACCAATCCCGCGGTGAGGTCGCTGATGATGTCGCCGTAGAGGTTCGGCAGCACGAGGACGTCGAACTCCTCCGGGCGCTGCACGAGCTGCATGGTGAGGGCGTCGACGAGCACCTCGCGCGAGACGACGTCCGGATAGTCGGACGCGACCTCACGGAAGACCGACAGGAAGAGCCCGTCGGTGAACTTCATGATGTTGGCCTTCGTCACCCCTGCGACCTCGCGGCGGCCGTGCGTGCGGGCGTACTCGAACGCAAAACGGGTGATCCGCTCCGACGCCGCGGCGCTGATCGGCTTGACGGAGATGCCCGAGTCGGGAGAGATCTGCTTCGGCTGCAGCCGGTTGAGCGTCTCGATGACGTGTACGGCCGCCTCGCTTTCCGCCTCGTACTCGATTCCCGCGTACAAGTCCTCGGTGTTCTCGCGGACGACCACGAGATCCACGTCGTCGTAGCGGGAGCGGACGCCCTCGTAGGTCTTGCACGGCCGCAGGCATGCGTACAGCTCGAGCTCGTGGCGAAGTGCCACGTTGACCGACCGAAAGCCGGTTCCGATCGGGGTCGTGATCGGCCCTTTGAGCGCGACGCCGTTCTCCTTGACGGAAGCGAGCGTCTCCTCGGGGAGCGGTGTCCCCGCCTCCTCCATGACGTCGACGCCTGCGTGACGGACGTCCCACTCGAGCTCGACGCCGGTCGCTTCGAGCACGCGGCGCGTCGCTTCGGTGAGCTCCGGCCCGGTCCCGTCGCCGGGGATGAGAGTGACGCGGTGGGCCATGGGCGCGGCGATCGTACCTGCGTGGGGTCAGACACCGATCGCTGTCAAGAGTGCTTCGCGCCAAGTCTGCAACGACCTGTCCACAGGGCTGGATCCGAGCCAACCGGGCTTTCGAGGTGGTGGACATGTCCCTCGAGCGCGCCCGCGGAATGGCGTGAGGGTGCCGGTGTCTGACACCGGGGTGTCAGGTAGCGTCCACGTGGATGAGCGAAGTCGCGGACTTCAAGCCGGGGCTCGAAGGCGTCGTCGCGGTCGAGACCGAGATCGCCGAGCCGGATCGTGAAGGCGGTGTGCTGCGCTACCGAGGCTTCGACATCGAGGAGCTCGTGGGGCGTTATCCCTACGAGCAGGTGTGGGGCCTGCTCGTCGACGACGACCTCGATTCGGTGATGCCAGAGCCCGAGCCGTACGAGCCCGCCGGTCTCACCGGCGACGCTCCCGCCGATCTGCAGGCGGAGACCGCGCGCCTCGCGGGGCACTGGGGCCTCGGCAAGCTGAACGAGATCTCGGACGAGCAGGCGCGGGAAGATCTCGGCCGCCTGTCGTCCCAGATGATGGGAATCGTCGCCCGCTCGGCGCGGATCGCCGACGGGGCGATGGACTCCATCTCCAATGACGTCGTCGCTCGCGGCGCCACCGCCGCCGAGAAGTTCCTCCTCCAATGGCGCGGCGAGGCAGACCCACGCCATGTGCAGGCGATCGACACCTACTGGATCTGCACGGCGGAGCACGGCCTGAACGCGTCGACGTTCACGGCGCGAGTCACCGCATCGACGGGCGCGGACTGCGGTGCGGCACTCTCGTCTGCCGTCGGCGCTCTCTCGGGCCCGTTGCACGGCGGCGCGCCCGCATACGTGAAGCCGATGCTGGAAGAGGTCGCGGCGACGGGCGACCCCGAACGCTGGGTGAGCGACACGCTCGACGCCGGCAAGCGCATCATGGGATTCGGCCACCGCGTGTACCGCGCCGAGGATCCGCGTTCGCGCATTCTCAAGCGCGCCGCGCGGGAGCTCGGCTCGCCGCAGATCCAGATAGCGGAGCAGCTCGAGGAGGCGGCTCTCGCGGAGCTCGAGCGGCGGTATCCCGAGCGGCCGCTGAAGACGAATGTCGAGTACTACTCGGCGCTCGTCCTCGACGTCGCCGACATCCCGCCGCCGCTCGCGCCCGCGATGTTCGCGTGCTCGAGGGTGGCCGGCTGGTCGGCGCACATCCTGGAGCAGAAGCGAACCGGACGGCTCTTCCGACCGTCTGCGCGCTACGTCGGCCC
>JBGSXQ010000131.1:0-11216 GCA_041751315.1 Gaiellaceae bacterium
CCAAACGCGGCCAGCGCGGCCTCGCGCAAGCGGCGAGCGAGAAGCGTTACGGGCGCTGAGCGCTGCTCGCGAAGGTGCAGTGACAGCCAGGCGGGCCGGGCTCTGCCAGTTACGCGGCTTGCTCGTGTCCGCACCCGAGCCGCTCCGCGCTGAACTCCGCTCGCTGACCCGCGCGCAGCTCCTGCGGGGGCTAGTCACTGACCACCCACTCCGCAACGCGTACGTCTCACGATCGCCTACAGGGCTACGGCGTCGCTCGAGGGTGCATGGCTCGCGGTGGCGGTGATCGTGATCCCACCGCGTGCCTTCTGTTCGAGCGTGACCTGCACCTTGTCGGGTGGAAGCTCGAGCACCTGCGCGACGTCGTCGCGGATCTTGACCGCGAGCGCCTCGCAGAAGTGGCCTTCGTTACGAAACTCGCCCAGGTACAGCTTGAGCGACTTCGACTCGATGCAGAGGGCGCCTGGCCAGAACTCGATCGTGGCGACATAGAGGTCGGGCTGACTCGTTATCGGGCAGATCGCAGTGAGCTCGTCGCTCGTCATCTCCACATGTGACACGCCGGGATTGGCGAAGGTCTCGAGCCCGGAGTATCGGCTGGGGTGGCCGAGCGCGACGAAGTCGGTTGAGCGGGGGCCTGTCTCCACGGGTCGTACTGTACGAGGATGAGGCGATTCCTCGACGAGTGACGCCGTGAGAAGCGTCTACCTGGCCGGCCCTCCGTACGCGGACGAGTTCCGCAGGCGTGCGGTTGCTCTCGTCCGCGCGATCGGCTGGGAGCCGATCGACCCGATGCGGCGCGACTACCGGGGTCGAACCGAAGGGAGCGAGGTGGAGATCGTGGAAGGCGATCTCGCGGACATCGACTCATGCGACGCGGTGCTCGCGGCGTTCACGTCCCCGGACGAGGGAACCGCAATGGAGGCGTGGTACGCGCACTCGCGGGGCAAGCGGGTCGTCGCCTACACGGGCGGGACGCCGCCGCATCCGTGGACCGTGTACGTGGCCGATGTGATCTGCGTCGAGCTGGAGCGCGCCGTAGACGCTCTTTCGCGTGAGCAGCGAGTCGAGTGAGCGCTGTGCACCGAGTCGATGCCGGCGCGCCGACGCCAGGCCGCGGCGAACTGAACACTCCCCCGGCCGGGCATTCTCTCCAGGAACTTCGCCTTGATCTCTCTCACGTCCCACGACTGCACTGCGCCGATTCTAGGAGGAGTAGGATGGTTGGACTGGCTCTGCTGCCAGAACCCCGGCCGAAGGCCCGCAAGCTCCCGACGCGCTATGGCGCGCGAGACGTAGGAGCCCAGGCGAACAGGATTCGACACGCAGGGCCAGCACTTCGTCGTTGTGAGCAGGCGTTGATTGGACGGGTCTGGAGGTCGTCATGAGCAAGAGCTCCGACAAACCGAAGAAACAGCAGAAGCAGAAAGCGCAAAAGACGCTGAAGGAGCGCCGCAACGAGAAGCGGGCGGCCAAGAAGTTCGGCTCCGGCCCCCTCCTCTCGACAGAAAAATAGAGCTGGGCGCTCTCCACGGAGGCGCGAAACCTTCGAGGATGACCGAACCGCGCCGGATTGGGCGCAGTGCCTCTGCCGCCCCCCGGATGGCCTCAGATGGCATTGGGTCCCGGCCTCTCCGAAGGGAGGCTGGAGATCGCCATGAGCCTGAACCTCAGAGGGATACGACGGCCACATGGCAGTGGCGCGTGGTCAGCCACCAGTGTGCGGAAGGCGTTCGTCTCTTTGCAACGGAGCCCGGCGTGTGAGAGGCTCCAGCAAGGCGAAGAGGGAGAGGAGGGGGATGGTGAGAAGGCTTATTGCCGTTCTGGTGGTTACGGCGCTCGCGCTTCCGGTTGCCGTCGCGGGTGCGGCGATCCAGATCGACGTGGTCGTCGACTACGACCCGGCGGCCGGCGAACTGACGGAAGGCGTTGCGGTGGACAAACGGGGCGATGTTTTCGTGAGTGTGACTCCGCTCGGCCAGGTCAGGAAGTACGACCCGGACGGCTCGGAACTCGCGCGCGTCCAGCTCGTACCGCCCGGCTCGGGTATTGGGTTGGCTGGCCTGGCAGTCGACGCGCCCGGAAACCTGTATGTCACGGCGATCACGTTCAGCCCGGCGACGCAAGGTGTCTACAAGGTCGCGCGTGACGGGTCGTACACCCGCCTGCCCGGTACGGCGGCGATCGCGTTTGCCAACGGCGTGACGCTGGACAAGCGCGGCAACCTCTACGTGACGGACACGGCACGCGGTGCCGTGTGGCGGGTTCCCGCTGACGGTCGGGCGGCGCAGGTGTGGTTCGAGTCGCCGCTCATCCAGGGCACGGGCGCGTTCCAGTTCGGCTTCCCGCTCGGTGCGAACGGGATCGCTTACCGACAGAACGGGCTCGTTGTCGCGAACACGGAGGGCGCGAGGCTCGTTCGGATCGCGATCGAGCCCGACGGGAGCGCAGGCTCGGTCAGCGTGCTCGCGGAAAGTCCCGCGCTGTTGGGAGCCGACGGGATCGCATTCGACGTCCACGGCGACGTCTGGGTCGCCGTTATCGCGCAGAGCACGATCGTGCGCGTCTCGCCAAGCGGTGTTGTCACGACGGTGGCTACCGCCGGAGACGGCCTTGACTGGGCGTCCAGTATCGCGTTCGGCAAGAACAGCGACCTCTGGGCAGTCAACTACGCGATCGGTCCGCCGGGAGGCCCAGGGCCAGCGCTGCTGCGTTTGGCCGTAGAAGTGAAGGGCCAGCCCGTGCCGTAGCCCGCCGTGTATGTCGAGACGAACATGAGCGCCTCCTGTCGAGACGTGCGCGCGAGCGACCCGTGCTCTCTACGAAGACGCGCGACGTTGTAGGTTTCGGCCGTGGTCGCTTCGATCGCTGTCGAGACGTCGGTCGGCACGGTTGTCGTCGCGGCCAGCGCGGGCGGCGTGCGGCGTGTGCGGCTGCCCGGGAGCGGTGAGTGGGAGGTCGACGGCTCGGGCGTCGAGAGAGAGCAGGCGACGGCGGCCGCCGCGCAGATTGCCGAGTATGCGCGCGGTGAGCGGGACTCGTTCGAGCTCGATCTCGACTGGAGCGGCGTCGATGCGACGCACCGTCGCGTCCTCGAGACTCTGTGCGAGATTGCGCCGTACGGCGCGACCGTGACATACGGGGAGCTCGGTCAGCGTTCAGGCGTCGACGACCCACGCGAGATCGGCGTGATGATGGCGACGAATCCGCTGCCGCTCGTCGTTCCGTGTCACCGGGTGGTCGCCTCGGACGGGCTCGGAGGCTACGGGGGCGGGCTGGAGTTGAAGCGACGCCTGCTCGAGCTCGAGGGCGCACTGCCGCAACGGCTCGATCTCGGCGACGTCTGAGGCACGGTAGCGTCCAAGCCGTGGAGACCGTCATCCTTGGCGAGAGCGGGATTCGCGCTTCGCGCGTCGGGCTCGGCTGCAACAACTTCGGTGGAAGGGTCGACCTCGAGGGGACGCGTGCGGTCGTCGACGCCGCACTCGAGGTCGGCGTCACGTTTCTCGATACCGCGGAGGTCTATGGAAACGGGGGCGGGAGCGAGCGCTTCCTCGGCGATGTGCTCGACGGAAGGCGCGACCAGGTCGTTCTTGCGACGAAGTTCGGATGGGGCCAGGAGCACGGGGACGGCGCGGCGGCGAACGTCCGGTCGGCGATCGAGGGCTCGCTCGAGCGTTTGCGCACCGACTACGTCGACCTCTACTACCTCCACAAGCCCGATTCGTCGACGCCGATCGCGGAGACGCTCGGAGCTCTCGACGAGCTCGTGCGCGAGCGCAAGGTGCGCGCGATCGGCTGCTCGAACTTCTCGGCCGCGCAGCTCGCGGAGGCCGATCGGGTCGCACGCGAGAACGGCACGGCGCGCTTCACGGTGCTTCAGAACCACTACAGCCTGCTCGAGCGCGGTGACGATGCCGACGTGCTCCCACTCTGTCGCGAGCTCGGTGTGTCGTACATCCCGTACTTCCCGCTTGCGAGCGGGCTGCTAACCGGGAAGTACCGGCGCGACGAGCCCGCGCCCGAGGGTACGCGGCTCGCCGGGCGGGAGATCGAGCAGGAGCGGTTCGACCGCGTCGAGGCGCTCGCGTCGTTCGCCGACGAGCGCCGCCACTCGCTCCACGAGCTCGCGATTTGCGCGCTCGCGTCTACGCCTGGAATCGGGTCGATCATCGCCGGAGCCACGAAAACCGAGCAGGTGCGCGCGAACGCCGCGGCCGCCTCTTGGCGCCTCGAGCCCGCCGAGCTCGACGCTCTCGCGAAGGTCTGACAACCCGTCATCGAACCCAGCGGGGAGGTGTGACGATGCTCCTCCACGAGATCGCCCTTGCGTCGCAGGATGTCGCTGCAACCTCGTCGAGGCTTGCAAAGGTCGCGCGTCTAACGGAGGCCTTGGCCGATGCCGCGCCGGGCGAGGTGGCCATCGCCGTCGCCTACCTCGCGGGCGAGCTTCCGCAGGGGACGGTCGGGGTCGGCTGGGCTGCGCTGAAGGATCGTCCCGCGCCTGCGGCTGTACCGACGCTCGAGCTCCGAGAGGTCGATGCGGCCGTCTCGCGCGTGCAGGCGATCTCCGGCCCTGGATCGAAAGCTGCGCGAGCCTCGGAGCTGGAGTTCCTTCTCGGTCGCGCGACGGAGATCGAGCAGCGGCTGCTCGTCTCTCTCTTCCTCGGAGAGCTGCGACAGGGGGCGCTCGGAGGTGTCATGACCGACGCGGTCGCGAAGGCGGCGGGCGTTCCACTCGCGGAGATGCGGCGCGCGGTGATGCTCGCAGGCAGTCTCGCCGTCGTCGCCGAAGCCGCCGTGCGCGAGGGCGCCGCGGGCATCGCGCAGTTCAGGCTCACGCCGCTTCGTCCGGTCGGGCCGATGCTCGCGCAGACGGCCGCTGATGTCGAGAGCGCGCTCGCGAAGCTGGCTGGCTCCTACGTCGAGTGGAAGCTGGATGGAGCCCGCATCCAGGCTCACCGCTCTGGTGACGAGGTGGCGGTCTTCACGCGGAACCTCGTAGACATCACGCCGCGCGTGCCCGAGATCGTCGACGTGCTGCGAGCGCTTGACGTCGGGTCGATCGTCCTCGATGGCGAGGCGATCGCCCTGCGAGAGGACGGGCGGCCCGAGCCCTTCCAGGCGACGATGAGCCGCTTCGGGACGACGTCGGTCACGGACGGGCGCGCGCTGTCCGTGTTCTTCTTCGACTGCCTGCATCTCGACGGCGAGGATGTGATCGACCTGCCGGCGCAGCGGAGGGTCGACCTGCTCGACGCGCGCGTGCGGCCGGAGAACATCGTGCCCCGCATCGAGCCGGCGAACCGGGAGGAGGCGCAGCGGTTCCTCGACGAGGCCCTGGCCCGCGGTCACGAAGGCGTCATGGTCAAGTCCCTCGGCGCGCCCTACGAGGCCGGCCGGCGGGGATCAGGCTGGCTCAAGGTGAAGCCCGCGCACACGCTCGACCTCGTCGTTCTCGCGGTGGAGTGGGGGAGCGGGCGCCGCCAGGGGAAGCTCTCGAACCTCCACCTCGGCGCACGGGATCCGGCGACCGGGGGCTTCGTGATGCTCGGAAAGACGTTCAAGGGCATGACCGACGAGATGCTCGCGTGGCAGACGGAGCACCTCCTCGCCCTCGAGACTCACCGCGAAGGGCACGTCGTTCACGTGAGGCCCGAGCTCGTGGTCGAGATCGCCTTCGACGGGGTGCAGTCGAGCTCGCGTTATCCGGGTGGGGTGGCGCTCCGCTTTGCGCGCGTGAAGGGTTACCGCCCGGACAAGTCGGCGGCGGAGGCGGACACGATCGACGCTGTGCGTCTCGTACACGCGCAGGCGCAGTAATCTCGTCGAGTCAATCACTCGAGGGAGGTTCGGCATGGCGCACTACGGGACCCTGCGCGCGTGGGCGTTCATCGCGACGCTCGTCGGCGTGTTCGGCATGATCGCGACGTTCATCGGGGCGCTCGTGTGGGCGTTCGAGGTCGACGGGTTCTGGCAGGTCATCGGCGTCCTGCTCGTCGGGTTGCCGGTGTCGGCCTTCATCGCCACGATCCCGATCGCGCTCGGCCAGGCGATGCGGGCGATCGCCGATGTCGGCGACACGGTGGCCGCTCGCTGAGTCCGATGGCCGACGCTCAGCACAAGAGCTTCCGGGAGCCGGACGACGTGGTCAGGCTCCCGAAGATGACGGCGCACCTCGTCGAGATCGGCGAGCTCACTGTGAGCCGCCTGGTGCAGGAGCCGGGTTGGCGCTGGTCCGAGCATGTCCGGCCGAGCGTGGGAGGGGAATGGTGTCAGGTCCGGCACATCGGCGTCGTGGTCTCGGGGCAGCTCGGCATCCGCTTCCCGGACGGGACGGAGATCGTGTACGGGCCGGACGACGTGCTCGACATTCCTCCCGGCCATGACGGGTACACGGTCGGCGACGAGCCGTGCGTGCAGATCGACTGGGCCGGTAACCGGCCCTTCTTCGCGAGCTTCCTGATCGGGAGCCGGAGCCGCGTTCTCGCGACGCTCCTCTTCACCGACATCGTCGATTCGACCGCTGTCGCCGCGCGCCTCGGTGACCTGCGCTGGCGTGAGCTTCTTGCGACGCACTTCACGGGCGCGCGGGCGGAGCTCGAGCGCCACGGCGGGCGCGAGGTCAAGACGACTGGCGACGGGCTGCTGGCCACGTTCGACAGCCCCGGCCAGGCACTGCGCTGTGCGGCCGCTATTCGCCGGGTCGCAGTCCGCGACGATCTACGGATCCGAGCGGGCGTGCACGTCGGCGAGGTCGAGATCGTCGGGGACGACATCCGCGGCGTGACCGTTCATCAGGCTGCCCGGATCATGGCCGCCGCAGCCGAGAACGAGATCCTCGTCTCCGACCTGACGCGCCTGCTCGCGGCCACGAGCGAGCTTGTGTTCGAGGATCGCGGCACGCACGCGCTCAAGGGCCTCGAGGGCGAGTGGCGCCTCGCCGCGTTCGTCTCGGAGTGATGGCGGACCTGCCGCTCATCCTCGCCGTCGACGAGGACTCGGATGCGCTCCAGCGGATCACGTCGGAGCTCCAGCGCTACGCGCGCGACTACACCGTGATCTGCGGACCGTCCACCGAGGCGGCGCTCCGGCAGCTGGAGGCACTCCACGAGGAAGGTCGGGCCGTCGCGATCGTTCTCGCGGCCCGCGGAACACAAGGTCTCAAGGGCGAGGACTTCCTCGAGCGCGTCCATGGCCTCCATCCGCACGCCAAGCGTGCGCTGCTCATCCCCTGGGGTGGCTGGGCGGATGCCGAGACCGCCGATGCGATCCGCAATGCGATGGCGCTCGGGCACATCGACTACTACGCGCTCAAGCCCTGGAGCTCACCGGACGAGCTGTTCCACCGCCTCGTCTCGGAGTTCCTGCAGGAGTGGCGCCGGCAGAACGCGCCCGGGCGCAGGGAGATCACCGTGGTCGCCGATCCGTGGTCGCCGCGCGGGTATGCCCTGCGGAACCTGCTCGCCCGGAACGGGGTTCCGCATGCATTTCACACGCCCGACTCCGACGAGGGTCTGGACTACCTGCGGTCGTGCGACCAGGTAGGCGCGGAGGTTCCGATCGTCGTCCTCCCCGACGGGACGCCGCTCGTCGATCCGGCGCCGCAGGCGCTCGCCCAGCACGGGACGCGGATGCAGACCGACGTCGACCATCCCGGCCCCTTCGACGTGGTGGTCGTGGGCGCCGGCCCGGCCGGGCTCGCCGCAGCCGTCTATGCGTCGTCGGAGGGGCTCGACGCTCTCGTCGTCGAGCGCGAGTCGATCGGCGGGCAGGCCGGCACGAGCACGCGCATCCGCAACTACCTCGGGTTCTCACGGGGACTGAGCGGAGCCGAGCTCGCTCAGCGCGCGTATCAGCAGGCTTGGGTCTTCGGCGCGACCTTCCTGCTCACACGCCAGATCGAGCAGATCGAGATCGGCGAGTCCCTGCATCGCGTGTCGATCTCCGGCGGGACGAGTGTCGAAGCGCGAGCCGTGATCCTCGCCATGGGCGTCTCCTACCGTCGTCTGCCGGTGCCCGCCCTCGCCGAGCTGGAGGGAGTGGGAGTCTTCTACGGCTCGTCGCCGTCCGAGGCGAGGCAGTTCACCGGCGGCAGCGTCTTCGTCGTCGGCGGCGCGAACTCGGCCGGCCAGGCCGCAGTGCACCTGTCACGGTACGCCGCGAGCGTGACGCTGACCTGTCGCAGCGCTCTCGAGAAGAGCATGTCGCGCTACCTCATCGACGAGATCGAGGGCAAGGCCAACATCCACGTCCTCAAGGGAACCGAGATCGTCGACGCGTCCGGCGACGGGCGTCTTCAGAGCCTGACGCTCCGAAAGGCGGACTGCGTCGAGACGGTCCCTGCCGACGCCGTCTTCATCCTCATCGGCGCGGAGCCGCGGGTCGAGTGGCTCCCGGACGGGATCGAGCGTGACGAACGCGGCTTCGTGACGACCGACGCCGAGTACGCGACGAGCGTGCCGGGCATCTTCGCGATCGGCGACGTGCGCGCCCGTTCGGTGAAGCGCGTCGCCTCGGCCGTGGGGGAGGGCTCCGTCGTCGTTCAGCACGTGCACCGCTACCTCGAGTCGGTCGAGGCGCGGGCGCGCGCCTCCTGACGACTCAGCTGGAGATCCCGGCGCACTCGGGGGAGTCTTCGAGCGCGGACTGAAGCTCGCCGCCGACGTCGGCTTCCTCGACCTCCTGCAGCGTCGCGCTGAACGCGCTGCCCATGGCCGACAGCGACGTGGAGATAGCCGTGATCGCGGTGGGGATGCCGGTGATGCCGGAGATGTCCTCGACCGCCTGCTCGATGTTGTCGGCCTCGGTCTCGAGCGTGCTCGAGAGCGAATCGAGGGAGGATTCGATCTCGTCGCTGGACTCCGTCTCGGGCGCGCCGAGGCCCCGGAGGTCGTCGACGAGCTGCTGGGTGGAGGTCTGCACGTCGTCGGCCGCAGACCGCAACCCGTCCTGCGAGAGGTTCGACGTGTCGGTGAACTCGGACGTGACGTCTTGCAGCGAGTCCGTCCAGTCCACCACTGCAGTGCAGAACCCGCTGGCCCAGGCTGCGGTGGGATCGGCGTCCTCGTCGGATCCCCCGCATGCCGAAGCAGCCAGCGCGAGGACGACGACGAGGCCTGCGACGGCTGCCCGGGCACTCATCGCGGTCGACACTACCGGGACAGCGCCGCGACGGCTTGCCTCGGGCACGCGGACGCTAGATCACAGCGTGCTCAGGTCGGGAGGCGGCGGCCGCAAAGCGCTCGACCGAGAGCGGAGCGACGTCGACGAACGGCTTGCGCCCCAGGACGAGGTCGCGCACGATCTCGCCGATCGCAGGCCCCTGCAGGAAGCCGTGGCCGGAGAAGCCGGTCGCATAGAGGAAGCGTCCTGTTCCAGTCGCCTCGCCGACGAGGGCGTTGTGGTCGGGCGTCACCTCGTATGCGCCCTTCCAGCCTCCGGCGATGCCCATGTCCACCAGCGCGGGGCACCGTCGCTCGGCCACGACCAGCACGTGCTCGAGCCACGCCGGGTCGGTTGCTGCGTCGAGTCCCGGCGGTTGCGCGCGGTCGGCCATCCCGAAGAGGAGGCCCGGGCCCTCGCGCTGGAAGTAGAAGCCGGTGGAGAAGTCGATGGTCATCGGGAGGCTCGCGGGGAGGTCGGCGGCGGGGCCGGTGAAGCCGACCTCTCGGAGATACGGCACGATCGGAAGCTCGACCCCCGCCGAGCTGGCCAGCTCCGGTGACCAGACGCCGGCCGCGCAGACGACCGTTCCGGTCTCCACGACTCCGTCCTCCGTCTCGACGCCGCGAATCCGCTCTCTGTCTAGGCGAATCCCCGTCGCCTCGCACCCCGCGTGCACGGTCGCCCCATGTGCGCGGGCCGCGGCTGCATACCCGTGCACGACGGCTTCCGGGCTCGCGTGGCCGTCGATGGGGCAGAACGTGGCAGCGAGCACGCCGTCGAGCCCCGCGAGCGGGCAGAGCTCGGCCACCTCGTCGAGCGAGACGAACAGGCTCGGGACGCCGAGCGCGTTCTGCAGCTCGACGCTCGTCTCGAACACGGCGACGTCTTCCTCGCGGTCGAGAAGAAACAGATAGCCGCTCTGGCGGAAGTCGATCTCCGCTCCCGGCCGCTCGCCGAAGCGCGTGAACGCCTCGATGCTCCTCAGGCCGATGGCGATGTTGAGCGGATCCGAGAACTGCGCGCGGATGCCTCCGGCCGCGCGGCTCGTCGAGCCGCCTGCGAGCTGCCCGCGCTCGAGCAGGCACACGTCGACGCCTGCCTCGGCGAGATGGAAGGCGATGCTCGCTCCCATGACCCCGCCACCGACGACGACGACATCGGCCGCCGCCGGGAGCCCGCTCATCGGCGGACGAGGTTCTTCAGGAAGAAGCCCACGTTGGCGGGCCGCTCGGCGAGCCTGCGCATGAGGTACGGGTACCAGTCGGGGCCGTACGGAGTGGCGACGAGCACCTTGTAGCCCTCGGCGGCGACGGAGCGCTGCAGCCCGGGTCGTACGCCGTAGAGCATCTGGAACTCGAAGCGGTCACGCCCGATCTGCTCTCGCTTTGTGAACGACTGCACCTCTCGGATGATCGCCTCGTCGTGCGTGGCGACAGCGATGTACGCACCGCCGCGAAGGCCCTGCTGCACGAGTTCGACGTAGGCTCGGTCGACGTCGGCCTTCTCCGGGAACGCAATCGCGGCGGGCTCGAGGTACGCGCCCTTCACGATGCGGAGGTTCGGCGCGCGAGGCAGAAGCCGCTCGAGGTCGTCGGCCGTGCGGTAGAGGTACGACTGCAGCACCGTGCCGACGCTGTCGTGGCCGTCGTCGCGCAGCCGCTCGTAGAGGCGGAGCGTGACGTCGACGTATTCCGATTGCTCCATGTCGATGCGCAGGAACGTGCCGAGCTCACCCGCCAGCGCGACGAGGCGCTCGAGGTTCGCGTACGCGACCTCCTCGTCGAACGCGAGGCCGAGGTGCGTGAGCTTGAGCGAGACGTTCGCCCTCAGCTGCTCCGCAACGAGCCGCTCGACGATCTGCGCGTACTCGGCGGTGACGGTCGCCGCGCCTTCCTCGTCGGGAATCGCCTCGCCCAGGAGCGTCGTATTCGCGTGGAGACCTGCCTCGTTCAGCTTCCGGAGCACGGGGACGCACTCGTCGAGCGTCTCGCCGGCGACGAAGCGCGCGGCCCCGACGCGCTTGCCGTGGCTCTGCACGAGCCGCTGCA
>JBGSXQ010000132.1:0-3925 GCA_041751315.1 Gaiellaceae bacterium
CGCGAGAGCCGATGGTGACGTCGTCACCGGCCTCGACGAGTCGTGCGGCGAGGGCTTTCCCGAACGGGCCGGTGCCGCCCACGATCGCTACGCGCACGCGGCCTCCAGAACGACCTCGGCCAAGCGACGCTCGGCATCGCGGTCGCGCATCAGCGTCGATGTGACCACCAGCTCGACATCGGCCTCGGCAGGTGCATCGGACTCGTCGATCACGAGCGCGTCGATCAAGCCCTTGTGACACTGCGTCACATGGGCGGGCGTCGTACCGCCTGCCATGCGGGTGAGCATACGGGCGGCGGGGCCGGTGACCGCCGCGCCACCGACGAGCGGGCTGACGGCAACACATCGCACGCTCCGCCTCGAGAGGCTCTCGCGAAGAGCGCGCATGGCGAGGATCGGGCCGAGGGAGAGATACGGGTTGCTCGGGGCGAAGAGGATCGCTTCTGCCGCGCGGAGCGCGTCGAGGACTCCGGGGGCAGGCTGAGCCTCCTCGGCACCGTGGTACTCCACCGCCTCGACCTCGTCGGCGTGCCTGCGCCCGACGAACCACTCCTGGAACGGGAACCTGCCGGCAGGTGTCACGACGTGCGTTCGGAGCCGGTCGTCCGTGGCCGGGACGATCCTCGTCACGATGCCTGCCCGCTCGCAAAGCATGGACGTGATCTCGGAGAGCGACACTCCATCGTGAAGCGCCTCCGTGCGGACGAGATGGAGGCCGATGTCGCGATCGCCTAGCCGGAACCAATCGTCTCCACCCCAGCTCGCCGCCGACTCGAGTGCGTCCCAAGTCTCCTCCGCACGCCCCCAGCCCCGTTCCCCGTCGATCAGCCCGGCGAGCGTGTAGAGAAGGCTGTCGAGGTCGGGCGAGACATGGAGGCCGAGGATCTCGAGGTCGTCGCCGACGTTGCCGATCACCGTCAGCTCGCCGCGCTCGAGAATCGCCTCGAGGCCTCGCGCGAAGCGCGCACCGCCACCGCCGCCCGAGAGCAGGACGACCTTCATCGCTCAGCGTGAGCTGGCCGATGAAGGCGGAGGAGTGTTGCGGTCTTCACGCGGGAACGGCGAGGAGCGCACGCGTGCGTGGCCCCACGGGCATGCCGATGCGCTCGAGATCCGCATCCGTGTCGACGTCGATCTCGAGCTCGGGGATACGCATGGTCGCAAAAGGCGCGTGCGCGCGGAAGCGATCGGCGCTCCTTGGGCCGTAGAGCGGCGAGAAGAGCGCCACATGAGGAAGGGAAAGCGCGTTGGTCGACCCGTCCCGTGCCTCGACGAGAGCGAGACCGGCGGTCGCCAGACGCCGCAGCGCCGCAGGCGTCGAGGCCGGAAGATCTGCGTTCACCACGAGCGCATGCCCGTCGATCCGCCCGAGCGCCGCGAGGACTGCTGCTCCGAGGCCGTCGCCGGGATCATCGACAACCTCGACTCCCGCCGGGACGACGGTGGCGTCGTTCGTCACGACGAGAACGTGGCCGACGTCGAGCGCGACCTCGACGACGTCGCCGAGCATCGCGACTGCGACCGCCGCGCGCAGCCCCGGCGAGACGCGGCGCTTCGCGTCTCCGCGATACGGGATGACCACCGCCAGCACGCAGCGAAGCGTAGTCAGGCCGCGTTCGAGGAGGTGCTGTCCGCGCCCGGGCCGGACGTTGCCCACTCGCGCACATCGAACCAGTGAGTCCCGCGCAGAGCCTCTGCCACGTCGACATCCGTGTGGCCGGGGTTGAAGACGTGGTGCTCGAGGTCGCAGCAGATTTCGACCTCACCGAGAGATGCGTGAGTGATCCGCGAGAGCGCCTCCGCCGGAAGGTGCGCCTCGGCGACCGTGTAGTGCTTGAACTGCAGGTCTGGGTCGAGCTCCATGAGATTGGGCCAGTCCGGGCAGGTGCGAGCACTCATGAGCCGGCCTTCTGCCGATCGGTGCGAAGAGACGAGAAGAAGGGATCGAGCTGGAGGCGAGCGGCGCTCATCGAACGGCTGAGTTCTCCTCGACCGTCCACGTCCCTTCAAAGCGCACGACGCCGCGCGCGCCATCCCCCGGATAGACGACGAAGACGAGCGCCTCGTCGAGCCAGTGATAGACGTGCTCACCGGACTCGTCCGTGAGCCCGAGGCGGAGGTGGAAGCGGCCGTCGGCGAGCGGAACCGCCGCTATCCGGAAGCGCACGTCGCGCGTGCCGTTGCCGCTCGTCCAGCCGAGCTTCCGAAGGTTGACTGCCTGGCCGGCCACCAGGGCTCCGGCGTCGTCGCGCAGCTCGAGCTGGAGCCTCGGCGGCGGCACGCCGTCGGCTGCGACGCCCACGCGCAGCTCGAAGGGCTCGCCGGAGAGAAACTGCAGTCGATCCGAGCCCTCTTCCCCGACGAGCGCGGCAGACGCGATCGACGCCTCACCAGAGCCCCACTCCCGTAGACCGACACCTCTCTCGACCGGGTCGGCGTCGCCGGCGAGCGCGCGACGGTAGCGAGTGACGGCCTCGCGAGTCGACCCGTCGAAGGCGACCCGCCCGCCCTCCAGGAAGACCGACCTCTCGCAGAGCCGTTCCACGGCCGAGGCGTCGTGCGACACGAAGACGATCGTCCCGCCCCGCTCCTTGAACGCGAAGATGCGGCCGAAGCACTTCCGCTGAAAGGCCTCGTCACCGACCGCGAAAACCTCGTCCAGCAACAGGATGTCGGCGTCGAGGAACGCGGCGATCGCGAAGCCCAGCCGCATCGTCATCCCCGACGAGTACGTGCGCACGGGTCGATCGATCGCGTTCTCGAGCTCGGCGAAGGCAACGATCTCGTCGAAGCGCTCCTTGATGTCCGCGCGGCGCAGCCCCTGGATGGCGCCGTTGAGGAACACGTTCTCGCGACCGGTGAAGTCAAGGTGGAAGCCAGCGCCGAGCTCGAGCAGCGAGCCGATGCGGCCATCGGTGCGGATGTCACCCGCGGTCGGCTTGATGATTCCCGCGATCAGTCGGAGCAGTGTGGTCTTCCCCGAGCCGTTTCGGCCGATGAGACCGATCGCCTCGCCACGCCCGACCCCCAGGGAGACGTCACGCAGCGCCCACACGTCGGTGGCGTCGGTCTTGCCGCGCTGCACGAAGAGATCCTTGAGCGTGCGGGCGTCGCGGCGGTGCACGCGGAAGCAACGCGAGACGCTCTCGACACCGATCTCGCCGACGCCCATGCGGCCTAGAGTAGAGGTCCATGCGACGCCGCGACGCGGCCGCGAAGCGGCCGTCTTCAGGGATCTTCGCGCGACCGGAACCCGCTGCTCGGCGGATTGCGGTCTAGGAGCCTGCGCAAGGTCATGGAGCGAGTCGGCGAACACCCGGTTCCCGTGGGGCCGCTCGCGGTCCGCTGGCTGGCGTACGAGATCGAGGAACAGCGCGCCGGCGTGACGCGGAGGGCACGTCTCCGGCTCCAGAACGCCGGCACCGCGCCGTGGCGCTCACGCGGCCGCGAGGGCGTGCAGCTCGCATACCACTGGCTCGACCCGCTCGGAAACGCGATCGTCTGGGACGGGAAGCGCGCGGCCCTTCCAGAGGCCGTCGAACCTGGCGAGGAAGTAGAGCTCGAGACCGCCGTGACCGCCCCGAGACCTCCCGGCTCCTACCGTCTGGCCTTCGACCTCGTGGAGGAGTTCCGGTTCTGGTTCGCCGAGGTCGGCTCCGCGCCGCTCGATCTGTCCGTGGACGTCCGACCGCGCATCGACGAGCGGCGGCTCAGGGTTCAGGTGCACGGCGGCTCCGATCCCGACCTCCACGCCGCGCTCGCCGCACAGGAGGAGCCACTGGCGACCGAGGATGCCGTCGCCGTGGCTCACCTCGTGCCGGGCGCGCTCCCGGATCCCGACTGGTCGCGACTGCTTCTCGACGCTCACCAGGAAGGCTACGCAGCGGTCGGCGGTGCGATCGCGGCGGAGTCACGGGCCGATCGC
>JBGSXQ010000133.1:0-3701 GCA_041751315.1 Gaiellaceae bacterium
CAGCGGGTTCAACACGACGAGCGCTGCCTGCGACGCCGCGAGCGCGACGAGGAGCGTGAGCCCGGTCGCGCGGGGCCCGCGCGTCATCAGATGATGATCGGGACGGTCCCGCCGTCGGCGCTCCACGCTGCGCCGGTGACGTAGGACGCACGCTCGGAGCAGAGGAAGACGACCACCGAGGCGATCTCGTCGGGCCGTGCCAGGCGACCGAGCGGCCTGCCGGCCCCGACCTTCGCCAGCACCTCGTCGCGGTCGCCCTGCTGATCCGCGAGCCCTCCCTCGCCGAGCCATGCGTCCGTCTCCGTGGGGCCTGGAGTGACGGCATTGCAGCGGATGCCGTCCTTCGCGTACAGGTCGGCGACGAGGCGCGAGAGCGAGAGCACGGCCGCCTTCGTCACGGAATAGTGCGGCATCCCGGTCGAAGGTCGCTTTCCCGCGGTCGACGAGACGTTGACGATCGCGCCACCCGCCTTGCGCAGGTGCGGCAACGCCGCTCGGATCGCGCGCACGTAGCTCATGACGTTGAGCTGCCAGTACGCGTCCCACTCCTCGTCGGGAACCTCCTCGAAGCGCGCCTGGCGCGCGATGCCGACGTTGTTGACGAGCACGTCGAGGCCGCCGAGCGCCACCGCTGCCTCCGCGACGGCGCGTTCCGGCTCGCCCGCGCGAGAGAGGTCGCTCACCACGTGCGCTTCTACCCCTACACCGGGCGCGTCGCGCCTCCCGCATGTGACCAGGCGTGCGCCTTCGCCGACGAGCTGGCGCGCAACTTCCAGGCCGATACCACCGGTCGAGCCCGTGACGAGGCACCGCTTGCCGGCGAGGCCGAGATCCATGCGCACTACCGTATCCACCATGGCGACGACACTCCTCCTCGTGCGGCACGGCGAGACCGACTGGAACCGCGACAACCGCTTCCAGGGCCACGCCGACCCGCCGCTCAACGAGACGGGGCGCGCGCAGGCGCGTGCGCTCGCTGACGCGATGCGTCGAGAGGAGTTCGCAGCGCTGTACACGAGCCCGCTCCGACGAGCACACGAGACGGCGGTGATCCTCGGCGCCGTGCTCGATCTCGACCCGCAAGCCGACCCCACCCTGAAGGAAGTCGACGTCGGCTCGTGGTCGGGCCTGACGCGCACCGACATCGAGGCCCAGTTCCCGGACGGCTTCGCTCGCTGGCTCGAGTACGGGCACGGTTGGGACGACGGGGAGACGTACGACGAGCTCGGTGGACGAGTTGTTGCTGGATTGTTGGACATCAGTGCCAGGCACTCGGGCACGTCCGTTCTGGCCGTGACCCACGGCGGCCCGATCCGCTCGGCCCTCGCCGCCGCCGAGCGGGTCTCGTTCGACGAGGCGCGACGCTCGATCCACGTCATCGGCAACTGCGCGGTCGTCCGGCTCGCGGTGCGGGACGGAAAACTCGAGCGAGTAGACTGACCGCCTCGTGGAGGACGTGACGAACAAGTACAAGGGCGAGCAGGTCGAGGTGGCGCTCTTCGGCGGCGAGTATCAGGAGGGAATCCTCACGGCGTATTGCTCGTTCGAGGAAGTCCCTCACGTCGAGCTCAACGGCCACATCCTCATCCCGCTCCAGAACGTCGCGTCGCTGCATTGCTCGAGTCGCTGCGATGCGCCGGAGCCCGACTGGCCCCCCCGCGGCTTCATCGAGGACGACACCAGCGATTCGTAGAGACCAACACGCTCCGCGGTGCGACAGCGGCCGCGAAGCGGACGCTGTACGGGGTTCTCGCGCGACCGATCCCCGCTCGAGCGGACAGTTTTCGTCTGCGCCATGACTGTCGCGCGGGCGGTGGCGCTGAACTTCACGAAGGCGCTCCTGCTGGTGGCCGTGCTCGCCACCGCTTTCGGCGGGCTCGGATGGCTGATCGGCGGCTTGACGACCGCGCTGCTCTTCGCGTTCTGCTCGCTGCTCGCTGCCACAGGGGTGTACCGCTACGGCGACCGCGCGCTTCTCGGGATGCTCGGCGCCCGGCCGTTCGCACTGGCTGAAGACCCTGTCCTGCGCTCGGGAACGGACAAGGTCGCGGCGCAGCTCGGTGTGCGTGCTCCCGCGCTCTATCTGATCGACGACGGGTTTCCCCGGCTCTTCTCGGTGGGGCGCGGCCCGTCGAGCTCAGCCGTCGCCGTGTCCGTCGGGGCCCTGCGCTCCCTCCGCCGCGAGGAGCTCGAGGCGGCGATCGCACACGAGCTCGCGCACGTCCGACGCCGGGACGTCCTGGTGCAGACCTTCGTCGTCCTCTTCGCGACGACGTTCGTGGAGCTCAGCCGCATCGGGGGGTGGTTCTCCCGGCTCCTGCTCTACGTGCTCGCGCCGATCAGCGCTGCGTTCGTTCACCTCCTCCTTTCACCAAAGAGAGAGCTGCGGGCAGATGCGCTCGCGGTTTCCTCGACAGGCGCAGCGCACGACCTCGCCGATGCGCTCATGCGCCTCGACCGGGCGGCAGAGCTCGTCGACTTCGAAGCCTCGCCCGCGACGGAGCCGCTCTACCCGATCGACCCGTTCGAGTCGGACGGGCTCGCGCGCATGTTCAAGACCCACCCGCCGCTCGACGTACGAGTTCGGCGGCTTCGGGAGCTCGGCGCAGCGTCGAACGGCCGCGTCAGGGAGTCACTCTCGAAGCTCGCCGGGTAGCAGCGAGAACATCACCGAGTCCCGGATTCGTCCGTCGGGATGCCGAAGATGCGCGCGCAGGACACCATCGCGCTGGAACCCGACCTTCTCGGCGACCCGTTGTGAAGCGACGTTGTCAGGGTCCGTGATGAGGTCGACCCGCTGCAGCTGGAGCTCGTCCAACGCGTGCCTCGCGAGCACGCGGAGCGCGCGCGTGCAGACCCCCTGGCCACGGCTCGACGCGGCGACCCAGTAGCCGATCCTGCCTCGGTACGCGTGCGGGTTCACGCCGATGCCGATCCCTCCGACGACCGCTCCTACGAGCTCGATCGCCATCGCGTCGTGATCGTCACGCACCTCCCCCCGTATGAAGGCGCGCGCGTCGGCCTCGGTGTACGGATGCGGGATCGTCGGAATCCAGCGTGCGACCTCCGGGTCGTTACAGCCGGCGACCATCGCGTCGATGTCGTCCTCCACCCACGGCCGCAGGACGAGATCGCCGTCTCGCAGTTCCACGTCCTGAGTCTACGAACAGCCACCCTCGTTCGTGGGTAGATACGGCCCGCGGCGGCGAAGCCGCCGCGCTTTAGGGACTCTCGCGATCAGGAACCCGCGTTAGCGGGTTCCTGATCTGCGGAATAGATGGGCGGCGTCCTACTCTCCCGGGGGCTTGCGCCCCGAGTACCATCGGCGCTGGCGGGCTTAACTTCTCTGTTCGGACTGGGAAGAGGTGTATCCCCGTCGCTATGACCGCCCAAATTGTCGAGGCGCCGGCTGCGACTCGGTGAGCCGCGCACGCACCCTCAAAACTCCATAGCAGCTGTCGTCGGTGTTCAAAATCAAGACCTCGGGCAATTAGTACGGCTCCGCTGAACGCATTGCTGCGCGTACACGTGCCGCCTATCAACGTGGTGGTCTACCACGACCCTTACTCCCTCTAGGGGATGGGAGGTCTCATCTCGAGGTGGGCTTCCCGCTTAGATGCTTTCAGCGGTTATCCCATCCAGGCGTGGCTAAGCAGCGATGCCCTTGGCAGGACAACTGCTACACCAGCGGCCTGTTCATC
>JBGSXQ010000134.1:0-3495 GCA_041751315.1 Gaiellaceae bacterium
CACCGCCGCCAGCACCTTGTCGAGGATGGAGTCCGCAGTCACCTCCTCCGCGAGCGCCTGGTACGACAGCACGAGGCGGTGTCGCAGCGCGTCGCGCGCAAGAGCCTGCAGATCCTCGACGACCGCGTACTCGCGTCCGCGGATGAGTGCCAACGCTCGCGCACCCTGGACGAGGCTGATCGGCCCGCGCGGGCTGGCGCCGTACGAAATGTACTGCCCGAGCTCCGGGAGACCGTGCGCGGCCGGCTCGCGCGTCGCGGTGGCGATGTCCACCGCGTAGCTGATGAGCGACGGGTCGACATAGATGTTGTAGACCGCGCTCTGGAGCGCCGACAGGTCCTCGAGAGAGAGCACTTCCTTGAGCTCGGGATGATCGACGAGCTGTCGTTGCACGACCGTGAGCTCCTCGTCGTGCTGCGGATAGCCGATGAGCACCTTGAGCAGGAAGCGGTCGATCTGGGCCTCCGGAAGCGGATACGTCCCTTCGGACTCGATCGGATTCTGCGTCGCCATGACGAGGAACGGCGCCGGGACCCTGTGCGTGTCGTGCCCGATAGTCACCTGCCGCTCCTGCATGACCTCGAGGAGCGCCGACTGCACCTTCGCGGGCGCACGGTTGATCTCGTCGGCGAGGAGGAAGTTGCAGAAGACAGGGCCGAGCTCGGTGTCGAACGTGCCCTCCTGCGGACGGTAGATTCGCGTCCCGACGAGGTCTGACGGAACGAGGTCGGGCGTGAACTGAACCCGGGCGAACGATCCCCCGAGCACGCCCGCGGTCGTCTTGATCGTCAGCGTCTTCGCGAGCCCGGGGACGCCCTCGATGAGGAGGTGGCCCTGCGCGAGCAGGCAGACGAGTACCCGCTCGAGCATCGCGTCCTGCCCTGCGATGACCCGGCGGATCTCGAAGAGCGCCTGCTCGAGCTGCTCCTGCGCCAGCTCCGGAGTCGGATGCTGCTGATCGGCCTGGTCGGTCATGCGGAGTCCCTTCTCTCGGCTCGAAGGTGCATACGTAAGCACGTGAGGTGGAGGTTTGGCGTTAGCGGGCAGTGAAGCGCAGAGTGGCCTACGACCGCTGCACCCCCATCGTGATCGAGCCCGTATAGACCGAGCCCGCCTTCGTGACCTTCAGCGTCGAGCGCCTACCGCCGTTACGGTAGATGCTGTCGTCGGCGTTGCGGGGGTCGCGGTTGGGCCGGCGGCTGTACGGAGCGTGCCCGTAGACGGCGTCGGTCACCGTGTCGGGGAAGTAGAGCTGGCCTGTGTGCACGACGTTAACCCCGATGTGAACCATCGTGTGGACGTGCACCGTCCGGCCCGGGTACCAGCCGGGGTAGATCGTCCGGAAGATCGCGAGGCCCTTTGCGTCCGTCCGCTGGACACCGCGAAGGAACATGGCCGCGTCACCTGAGACGCCCGAGTAGGCGCCGGCCGCGTCGCAGTGCCAGATCTCGACCGCTGCGCCCTTCACCGGCTTGCACGTCGAGGCGTCGACGACCCTGAGCCGAAGCGTCAGCGCGACGCCTCGCTTGGCGGCGGTGACATTGCGACGAACTGCGGCGTCGTCCACGTAGTAGGGGCCTTCGGTCTGCTCGGGCGCGAGGACGCACGTCACGAGCCCGGAGGCCACACCCCCCGGCCCGGCACCGGCGTCATCAGCCGCACGCCAGCCTGCGATCCCCACTGCCCCGGCGACGAGGCCTCCGAGAGAGGTCAGCGATGCCCGTCGTGACATGCGCGGGTCGGCCATGCGGCGAGGGTAGCGAGACCGTGTGAGAGCGAACTAAGAGGTCAGCAGAGGCTCCACACGCACGACCGCTCCGACCACCTCTCCGACGGTGAACGCCGCCTCGTAGACCTCGCGGGACGTGCGCTCGACGAGCTCGACGTGCTCCTCGAGGTCAATCGGGTGCCGGTACTCGAGGCGCGCGCGGTACGGCTGGGCGAGGTCGGGTGCGCGCCCGACGAGGCGATGCTGGACGGCAGCCCAGTAGGCCGCGTTGTTGACATGTCCCATGCGGTCTAGGTCTCCCGCTCGAAGCGGCCACTCGTGCCGCTGCGCGCCCACAGCGGGCGGCTCGAGAACGAGCTTCGTGGATGAGACCTTCCCCTGCGCCGCTTCGGCGTAGTCCTCGAAGCCGTCTCCGATCCGTGCCGGCCGCGCAGTCGCGTCCAGATGGATCCACGTGCTGTCCACTTCGACCGAGCCGTCAGCGTTTCCCGCGAGCGACCACCGCCGCCCTGCGGCAAGAGACGAGAGGCTGCTTCCCCACGTCACGATGTCGACCGAGGTGTCCTCGAGAAACGGTGCGACGACGTCGATTCGGACCGCGCGGAGCACCCAGAGGTGCTCCGGGCCGCCCCAATTCGTCTCGTCGACGTCGTCGATGGCGGCGTCCTGGAGGTACCGCGCGATCGCGTCCAGGCGGAGCCGTCCGCGCGCGTCGGTGTCGGAAAGACGAACCTTGTACCGAACGCGAAACGTGCGACCCGAGGTCGGCTGCGTCACCAGAGCGTCGATGCGCGAGATCCTAGGGGTGACGCCTGCGAGGCGACCCATCCACATTGCGGACAGGCCCCCCTCGTGCAGCCCGCGGATCACTCTGTCGTCGTCGCTAGGGCCAGCGCGGCGGCTGCGGCTCGGAGCGCGCGAGTGCCTGCCAGTCGGCCCGAGCGGGAGCGAATAGGTCGATGACGACCGCACCGTTGGGCCCGACGCTCACTTCGTGCGGGGCGTTCGCGGGGATGCGCCAGGCTCCCCCGGGCCCGAGATCGCGCGTCTCGTCCTCGATCCGGAACGACACGCGGCCGGCTACGACCATGCCGAGCTGCTCGTTCGGATGAGCGTGCTCGCGCACGACGCGGTTCGGCTCGAGCTCGACGATTGCGAACGAGCACTGCTCGCCATCGATGACCCTTGCACGGACGCCGTCCCAGATGTCCACGGGGCCGATGGCGGCGAGATCGTCGAAGAAGCGCGTCATCCGGCGTAGTCTCTCACGCGCCCGCTAGGAACCGAACCAGCGCGCGCGGCGGCTCGCGCCGAAGTGCCGCTTCTCCTCGACGAGCTCTCCTGACGGCATAACCAGCGTCCCGGTGGGCTTCGGCCCTGAGAAGAAGTCGACGTCGACCCGACCCACCCGGCCAGCGCCGAACTCGACGTAACAGGAGCCGCGCCCGTCGAACGTCTCGGACGGCTGCCCACCCGTGCTGCGCGCGACGATCGAGGCGGCAACGACTCGCGCTTCTCGCTCCGAGAACACGCCCGCCTTCGGAACGCCGACGGTCGCGACGTCTCCGACCGCGTAGACATTCTCAAATCGGGTCTCGAGCGTGCGCGGGTTCACCGGGACGAAGCCGTCCTCGGCCATCCCGCTCTCCAGGACGACGTCCGGCGCACGATGCATCGGTACGCCGAGGAACAGGTCGTAGGGGAGCTCGGTTCCGTCGGCGAGGGCGACGACGCCGCGTGACGGCTCGATCGCCGCGACCGGCCCG
>JBGSXQ010000135.1:0-3434 GCA_041751315.1 Gaiellaceae bacterium
ACGACGCGGAGATGGCCGCGGAGCGCGGCGCGCACGCGCTCGACTCCGCTCGCGTCCTCGGGGACGGCAGCCAGGGCTGCGTGGAACGCGCGCGCCCCGTCTCGCAAGGTGTCGTACAGCAGCTCTTGCTTCGAGCCCGTCAGCGAATACAGCGAGCCCTTCTGGACGCCGAGCGCCTGCGCGAGTGCGTCCATCGACGTTCCGTGGAAGCCGCGCTCGGCAAAAAGCCGCGCGGCCTCTCGAGTCAGCGCCTCCCGTCTCGTAGTCATTACACTCGATGCTAACGACCGTTCGGTAGGGAGGCCACCACGCATGGATACGCGCACGCAGGAGTTCCTCGAGTACGTCCAGTCCGGAGGGCAGGTAGAGACGGGCGACTGGATGCCCGACGAGTACCGCGCCCGGCTGATCAAGTTCATCGAGATGCACGGCAACTCGGAGCTCATGGGCGTCCTGCCCGAGCGCGACTGGATCCTCCGCGCGCCGACGCTGCAGCGCAAGCTCGCGCTCACGGCGAAGATCCAGGACGAGGTCGGGCACGCGCAGCTGATCTACCGCGTCGTCGAGGACCTCGGCAAGCCGCGCAGCGCCTGCCTCGACGACCTCGTCTCGGGCAAGGGGAAGTTCCACAACGTCTTCCACTACCCCACGAAGACATGGGGGGACGTCGGCGTCATCGCCTGGCTCGTCGATGCCGCAGCGATCGTCTCGCAGAAGGCGCTCCTCAAGTGCTCGTACGCGCCGTACGCGCGGATCATGAAGAAGATCTGCTGGGAGGAGTCGTTTCACATCCTCCACGGCCGCGACGTGATCCTCGCGCTGGTCACCGGCACCGACGAGCAGTTCGAGCTCGTGCAGGAGGCGCTCGACCGCTGGTGGGAGCCGCTCATGCACTTTCACGGCAACCCGATCCCGGCCGACGAGGATCCGATGGTGACGTGGCGCATCAAGAGCCAGGCGAACGAGGAGGCACGCCAGCAGTTCCTCGAGGGCTACGTGCCGCAGATCCTCGAGCTCGGGCTCACGATCCCCGACCCGGCGCTGCGTAAGGACGAGGAGTCCGGGACGTGGCTCTACACCGAGCCCGACTGGGAGAAGCTGCGCGCCGTCGTCACCGGACACGGGCCGGCCTCGGAGGAGCGGCTCGCGTTCCGACGACTCTCGCGCGAGGACGTCGCTTGGGTCGAGCAGGCGGTGCTCGCGGAGGCCGCGTGATCTACGAAGTCTTCCGGCAGGAGCGCAAGGGCCAGCCGTTCCAGCACGCCGGCTCCGTCACGGCACCGGACGGGGCCTTTGCGGAGATCTACGCGCGCGAGCAGTACGGCCGACGCCAGGAGTCGGTAGCGCTCTGGCTCGTCCCGCGCGAAGCCGTGAGCGAGATCGACGAGTTCCCGGACGAGTTCGAGCTGAAGTACCGCCGTGTGGACGGCTACTCGATCAAGGCGCGGCTCCACGAAGCGCGCGAGCGCGCCGGCACGCTCGACATGGCACCGGGGGCGGCGAGTGAGTGACCGTACCGACCTGCTGCTCGCGGTCGCCGACGACGAGCTCATCCTCGGCTGGCGCAACTCCGAGTGGACAGGCATCGCGCCGTTCCTGGAGGAGGACGTGGCGTTCTCCTCGATCGCACAGAACGAGATCGGGCACGCGCGCGCCTTGTACGAGCTCGCCGCCCGCGAGCTCGGCACGACAGCCGACGAGCTCGCATTCGACCGGCGGCCGGAGGAGTACCGCTCGGCACCCTTGGTCGAGCTCCGCCGGCTCGAATGGGCGCGAACGATCGCACGCCACTGGCTCTACGAGACCGCGGACGAGATCCGCCTCGCCGCGCTCAAGACGTCGGACGACTCCGAGATCGCAGGCCTCGCAGCGAAGATGGATCGCGAGGAGGCGTACCACCGCATGCACGCGGAGATGTGGGTCGACCGGCTGCTCGCGAGCGATGAGGGCCGCGCGCGGCTCTCCGAGGCGGTCGATGAGCTCTGGCCCTACGCGCTCGGCGTCCTCGACAACGCGCTCCGTCCCGACCTTCACGCGCGCGCCCAGCAGCGGCTCGGGCGCACGCTCCCGCACGTCGAGCCGGTGTCGCGGGGTGTCCACGGGAGCGAGCTCGACGAGCTCTTGGAGGCGATGACCTCGGTGCGCCGCTCGGCTCCGGCCGGTGCGCAATGGTGACCGCCGAGGACGTCTGGACCGCGCTCGCGGAGATCCCCGATCCGGAGATCCCGGTCATCTCGATCGTCGATCTCGGCGTCGTGAAGAGCGTCGAGGTCGAGAGCGGATCGGTGCGGATCGACTTCACCCCGACGTTCATGGGCTGCCCGGCGCTCGACACGATGCGACTCGCAATGGAGGCGAAGGTCGCCGAGCTCGGCGCGACCGCGGCGGTGAACGTGCGCCTCGACGACTCGTGGTCGACGGATGACATCACAGCCGACGGGCGCGAGAAGCTTCGTTCGGCCGGCCTCGCGCCGCCCACCCCGAGGCCGGCCGGCAAGCTCGAGCTGACGCAATTGCAGCGCGGCTTCCGCTGCCCGTACTGCGGCTCGACGAGCACGAAGCTCGAGAACCTCTTCGGCCCCACGCCGTGCCGCTCGATCCGCTACTGCGACGACTGCCGGCAGCCGTTCGAGCAGTTCAAGACCATCTGACTAGAGTGCCGAACGTGGCCGTCGAGATCCTCTACTGCCCCACCTGAAGCGGGTACGACACACGCGCCGCGAGTCTCGCGGCCGAAATCTCGGAGACGCTCGGAATGGAGGCGGTCATCACGCCCGGGGCGCGATCCCAGTTCGACGTCCTGCGCGACGGCGCGCTCCTCTTCTCGAAGCAGGCCAAGGGCCGCTTTCCCGAAGACGGCGAAGTGCTCGCGCTGCTGCGCTAGTCGTCGTCCTCGTTCTTGCCTTTGCCCTTGCCCCTGCCGGTGCTGTCGCCGCACTGCTTCTCCGCCTCGCGGCGAAGCCGGTCGATCTCCGACCGGTCGCCCTGTACCGCCTCGGAGCGGTCGAGTAGCTCCAGCACACCGTCGCAACGGCCGAGCGCGAAACGGGTGAAGGCGAGGTTGTAGCTCGCGTACGCCTCGGCGAGCGACGACGACGCTGCGAGCGCACGCACCGCACGTTCGAGCAATGGCAACGCGTTGACGTAGTCCCGTTCCTGCATGAGTGCGAACCCGGCGTCGTTCAGGGAGGTGCCATCCGCGGGGTCGTCCGGAAGCGGCTCGTCAGCTGTATCGGTGGTGGTCGGAGCCGTGGTCGTCGTCTCGGTGATCGTGAGTGTCGAGGCGGAGTCCGACACCGTCGTCACCTGCGTTCGCACACGCGTCACCGTCCGCTCGCGCGGGTCTTCGCCGTCGTCCGCCAAGAAACCTGCCGTGGCCGCCCCCGCGACGAGCAGCACGGCTCCGGCGGCGACGCCGGCGAGCCAGCGACGAG
>JBGSXQ010000136.1:0-4440 GCA_041751315.1 Gaiellaceae bacterium
GATGAGGAGACGCTCCCGCCGCCACGGTGCGCTCTCCCGCCAGCACCTCACCTGGCTGCGCTGCCTTCTGCAGCCGGTCGGCGACGTTCACGGCATCGCCTGTCACGAGCGACCCGCCTCCGTGTGCCGAGCCGACGACGACCTCCCCCGTGTTCACGCCGACACGGAGCTCGAGCGTGTCGCCGAAGAGCTCGCGCATGCGCTCCTGCATCGCGAGCGCAGCGTGAAGTGCGCGCTCGGCGTGGTCCTCGAGCGCAACGGGAGCGCCGAAGACGGCCATCACCGCGTCGCCCATGAACTTCTCGACGGTGCCGCCGGTCAGCTCGATCTCGTCGCGCATGGCCGCGTAGAAGCGCTCGAGCTGCGCGCGAACGCGCTCGGGATCGGCGCGGTCCGCAAGCTCCGTCGAGCCGACGAGATCGGCGAACAAGACGGTGACGAGCTTGCGCTCTTCGCCGGTACGCACGAGCTGGAGTGTCGCCGAGAGAGGGCTGTCGTGCTACCCGAGGACGGTGGCGAGCGCCTCTTCCCAGGCGCGTAAGCCGTCGTCGAGCTCGGCGTCCGAGATCGTCAGCGGGCAGAGGACGCGGATGCAGTTGCCTTCGACGCCGGCCTTCAGGAGCAGGAGCCCGCGATACAGCGCCTCCTCGATGACGCGCTCCACGAGCTCGGGCGCCGGCTCTTTCGTCTCCGGATCGCGGACGAGCTCGATCGCAAGCATCGCGCCCATCCCGCGCACGTCGCCGATCTGCGACCAGCGAGCCTGCCAGTCGAGCATCCTCGCCCGAAGTGCCCCGCCAAGGAGCTGCGCACGCTCGACGAGACCCTCTTCCTCGAACACGTCGAGCACGGCGAGCGCCGCGGCGAGTGCGACCGGGTTGCCGATGAAGGTGCCACCTATCGCGCCGCGATGGGGGTCGTCCATGATCTCTGCCCGCCCGATCACGCCCGACAGAGGCAGGCCGCCTGCGATCGACTTCGCCACGATCATCAGGTCGGGCTCGACACCGAAGTGCTCCATCGCGAACATGCGACCCGTCCGACCGAAGCCGGTCTGCACCTCGTCGGCGACGAGGACGATCCCGTGCTCGTCGCAGATCGCACGCAGCCCCTCCACGAACTCGGCAGGAGCCGGGACGAAGCCGCCCTCGCCCTGCTGAGGCTCGAAGACGATCGCAGCAACGTGGTCGGCCGAGACGTGCATCGTGAACATTCGCCTGAGCGCAGCGAGCGCCGTCTCCGCGTCGGGGCCGCGATACGCGTTCGGGTACGGCGTGCGGTAGACCTCGGGCACGAACGGACCGAGCCCTCTCTTGTACGGGTGCGTCTTGGACGTCATCGTGAGCGCGAGCCAGGTGCGGCCGTGGAATGCGCCCTCGAAGGCGATGACGCCCTGGCGCTTGGTGTACAGGCGTGCCAGCTTGACCGCGTTCTCCACGGCCTCGGCGCCAGCGTTGAAGAACGCCCCGCGCGTCTCGCCCGTGATCGGTGCGAGCGCGCCGAGCCGTTCCGCGAGCTCGACGTAGCTCTCGTACGGGACGACCGTGAAGTCGGTGTGGATGAAGCGCTCTGCCTGCTCGGTGATCGCCTCCACGACGCGCGGGTGGTTGTGCCCTACGTTCGCCACACCCACGCCACCGACGAAGTCGACGAACGTGTTGCCGTCGACGTCCGTGATCGTCGCGCCACGCGCCCGGTCGGCGACGATCGGCTCGTGGACGATGAGCGGCCCGGCGACCGCGCGCGCCTCGCGCTCGAGGATCTCACGGCTCCGAGGCCCGGGGATCTCCGTCTTGATCTCGATCACACGCGTCGCCGCCACGCGCGGGAGCCTAGCGATGCAGCATCCTGTCGCACGTGGACGACGACCCCATCGCGGTGATCCGAGCGTGGCTCGCGCAGGCACGCGAGACCGTTGGCGAGCCCCAAGCCATGACACTCGCCACGGCCACGCCCGACGGGGTGCCGTCAGCACGAGTGGTTCTTCTGCGGGGAATCGACGAGCGCGGGCTCACGTTCTTCACGAACCGCAGCTCCAGGAAGGGGGACGAGCTGCGCGCGAATCCGCGCGCAGCGCTCGCGATCCACTGGTGGGAGCTCGGTCGCCAGGTACGCGTCGAGGGCGTCGTCGAAGAAGTGGCCCTCGAGGAATCGGCCGCGTACTGGGAGACGCGTCCCCGCGGAAGCCAGATTGCCGCGTGGGCGTCCCGCCAGTCGCAGCCGCTCGCGGATCGCGCAGAGCTCGCGTGCCTCGTCGCGGAGGTCGAGGGGCGCTTTCGTGACGGGCCAGTCCCGCTCCCGCCCTTCTGGGGCGGCTACCGCGTCCTGCCCGAGACGGTCGAGCTGTGGGAGCATCGCGAAGACCGGCTCCACGACAGGCGACTCTTCACGCGAGCTGAATCAGGTTGGCGCGCCGAGCGCCTCGCCCCGTGACTACGGCTTCAGCGCGCCGTCGGTGTACACGCCCTCGGCGTTCCAGAGCAGGAAGCCCTTCGCACCCTGCAGGCGTGCCGCGTCGACCTGTGCCCGTACCTCCTCGAGCCCGTACGGAACCTCGAAGCTGAAGTCCTGCACCCACGGCACGAGGAGGACGTCCCGATCGCGCAGCGCGAGCTCGAAGCGACGGAGCGCGCGCGCGACCGTGGCGCCAGGGGATGCGCCTGGATCGGCGAGCCCGAGCTCGCCCGGACCGAACAACGACGGGTACGTCATCGCGTACACGGTGTCGAGGTGCGGCGCCATCTGCCGGGGGATCTGGCCGATCCCGAGATCGCGGAGGGCCGAGAGACCGAACACTGCGGCGGACACCCGCACGTCGTACGGCTCGAGCCGCTGTCTCGCATAGCGCAGGAACGCCGGCACGACCTCGCGCTTGGCGAGCGATCCGTGCTTTGCGTAGACGGCGCGGCCGACGTCCCCGTCCGACGGGAAGCGCACGTAGTCGAACATGATCTCGTCGAATCCCGCCTTCGCCGCCGCGACTGCGACGTCGACGTTGTAGCGCCAGACACGCTTGTCGTACGGGTTCGTCCAGCCGAGCCCGGCGGCGTCGCGCCAGACGGAGCCGTCCGCGCGGCGAATGGCGAGATCCGGTCGCGCGCGCGAGAGCATGGGGTCCTCGAAGAGCACGACGCGCCCGATGAGGTAGATGCCACGGTCGTGGGCGCGCGTCGCCACGTCGCGCGCGTCGTAGTAGTCGCGCGCCGCGCCGATCGAGACCGCCTGACGCGGGACGGCGGACGTGATGAAGCCGATCTCGCCGTTCTCGTCCTTGACGTCGACCTCGAGCGCTGTCAGGCCAGCGCGCTCGAGGTCGAGATACTCGTCGAGCTTCCCGGGAAGCGACGCGAGGCCCATGGTCACGTGAACACCGCGAAGCTCGATGGGAAGCGTGCGCGGCCCGCTGGCGGGCGGTGCCGCCGCGAGAGTCGCAAGGTCCGCGGCCGACGACGGCTCGCCCTGGGTCCCGACGAACTGCGCACCCATGCCGAGGAGAAGAACGGCCAGCAGGACCGCTCCGACGGCAGCGCCTCTCCTGAGACGCTTCCTCCGCCTCACCGCAGCCCGACGCTCGCGAAAACGCTCGTTCGGGTCGATGGGTGGGTACAGCATCGACACCGGGGCGTGGACCCTAGCGCAGCCTCCATAGAATCGCCTCGTGGTTCTCTCCGATCGCACGATTCGACGGCTCCTCGCCGAGGGACGGATCGGAGTCGATCCCTACGACGAAGACCTGATGCAGCCGTCAAGCCTCGACGTGCGCGTCGACCGTTACTTCCGGGTCTTCCGCAACTCGCGCTACCCGTTCATCGACGTGAAGGCGCAGCAGGAGGATCTCACCGAGCTCGTGGAGGTCGCGGACGACGAAGCGTTCATCCTGCACCCGGGCGAGTTCGTGCTCGGATCGACTCTCGAGCGCGTCACTCTCCCCGACGACCTCGTGGCGAGACTGGAAGGGAAGAGCTCGCTCGGCAGGCTCGGCCTGCTCATCCACTCGACCGCGGGTTTCATCGACCCGGGCTGGGACGGGCACGTGACGCTCGAGCTCTCGAACGTCGCGAATCTCCCGATCACGATCTACGTGGGGATGAAGATCGGGCAGCTCTCGTTCGTCCAGCTGACCGAGCCGGCCGAGCGGCCGTACGGCTCTGCCGGAATCGGCTCGAAGTATCAGGGGCAGCGCGGCCCCACGCCGAGCCGGTACTGGCAGAACTTCTCGAGCGACTGAGCCTTACCCGGGCGAGCAGTCCGGCGTCTCGCCCGTCCCGAGACGGTCGAGGAGGCCGGTCAGCTCAGCGAGCTCGTCCTCGTCCAGCCGCGCTCCGAAGATGGCGTCGATCCGGGCATCACGAGAGACCTGAACACCCGGGTCGGTGTGGCCGGCGCGCGGGTCGTCTGCCCCGACCTCCCCGTCTCTCGGGCGCAGGACGTCTGCGACCC
>JBGSXQ010000137.1:0-3061 GCA_041751315.1 Gaiellaceae bacterium
GACCAGGCTGCTCGGCGGCTTCGGCGCATCCTCACGGTCGCGCGGCGTGTCGGTCTCGTCGGCTCGGTACGCCCGGTCGAGCAGACACCGGAGCTGGCACACGCAGCAGCCGCGATCTCGCTCGCCTACCCGCAGGCGCGCATCGTCCACATCGTGCGCGACGGACGCGACGTCGTGTGCTCTCTCCTCGAGAAGCCCTGGCTCAGGCGCGAGCACGTGAAGGTCGACGATGCAGGCATCCCGTACGGGTCGTACGCACGCTTCTGGGTCGAGCCTGAGCGCCGCGAGGAGTTCGAGCACGCGAGCGACGCGCGTCGAGCGGCATGGGTGTGGCGGAGCTACGTGACCGCGGCTCGTTCGGCGCTCGTGCCTGTCGTGGAGGTTCGCTACGAGCAGATGACGGCCGATCCGGCCGTCATCGCTGCGCAGCTGGCTTCCGTGCTCGATGCGCCCGTCGCACCGCTCGAGACCGCGCTGTCGCGCGCCCACGGCGCGTCGGTCGGGCGTCACCGGACCGAGCTGAGCGGCAAGCAGCTTGCCGACGTCGAGGCTGAAGCCGGTGACCTCTTGCGCGACCTCGGCTACGCGTGAGACCGGTGCACCCCTGAAGGGGCGCCCCAAGCCGCTATGTGTCGGGTGCAGGTGCGCCCCTTCAGGGGTGCACCTGCCGCTCACGTCAGCTCGGCGAGCGCCTGCCTGACCTTCGCGAGATGCGCCTGCAGCTCCGTCGTTCGCGCGAGGTCGGCGCCCGCGAGGTCACGCTTGAGCTTGCGCTCGCGCAGCCGCAACAGGAGCTCCGTTCCCGTCCGCTCGTCGAGTGCATCCTGCGCCGCTCGGGCGTCGAGCTCTGCGCGGAGAACCGTGAGCTCCGGGTCCTCCCGTCCCGTAACGAGCATGTCACGGAAGCGTCGATTGACCTCGGAGTCGAAGTGGTCGCCGGACAGCTCGCTGAGCCCGCGAACGAGGCCTGGATAAGCGACGCACGCTGCGAGCGCGTCTCGCTCGTGCCGGTCTCCCGCGTCGAGGAGCCTGGGCGCCTCGGACTCGCGACGTCTCCCTCCCCCGCGCGCCGGCGCAAGCCCGGAGAGCGTCTCGCGGGGAAGGTCGAGCCGGTCGGCGAGGAGACGAAGTGCCTCCTGTCGCTCGGGCGAGTCCTCCACCTTCGCGAGTACCTCGCGCGCGCGCACGAACCCCTCCTGCCGGTCGGCAGATCGTTCGATCTCGAGCCGTACCCGGTAGACGACGTAGCTCTCGGCGCCTGCCAGTCGCGCGGCGAACCCATCCGGCGCGTCCGCCGGATCCTGGCCCTGCGGGAGCGTCACCACCTTCACCTCGAACCCCTGGCCGACGGCAAGCTCCATGCCACGCAGCGTTGCGTCCTGCCCGGCCGCGTCGGCGTCGAAGCACAGGTAGAGCTTCTTCGTCATCCGGCCGAGCTCGCGGAGCTGTTGCTGCGTGAGCGCCGTGCCCATGGACGCGACAACCGGCTCGAACTCCGCCTGCCTCAACGCGATGACGTCCGTGTTCCCCTCGACGACCGCCGCGTAGTCGCACTTCCCGATCGCAGGCTTCGCCAGATGAAGCCCATAGACGACGGCGCTCTTGTGGAAGAGGTCGCCTTCCGGCGAGTTGACGTACTTCCCGCGCAGCGGATCGTCCTCCGACAGCTTGCGAGCCTGGAAGCCGACCACGCGCCCCCGCGCATCGGCGAGCGGGAACATGAGCCGCCGCGGGAAGTAGTCGCTGCCGCGCGTCGTGACGAGGCCGGCCGACTTCAGCTCGTCGAGCGTGAAGCCGCGCTCACGCGCCTTCTCCGCAAGCCCCTTCCCTGGAGAGAGCCCGAGCCGGAACTCCTTCGCGATCTCCTCGCCGAGCCCCCGCCCAGCGAGGTACTCGCGCACAGGCGCGCCCGTCTCTCCGTCCCAGAGCAGGCGCTCGAAGTACGACGCGGTCTGGTCGAGCACCGCGTGAAGTCGCTCCCGGTGGCGTCGCACCTCGTCATGCCGCGGCGACTCCTCCTCGTACTCGAGCGGAACCCGAAATCGATCCGCCAACGACTCGATCGCGCCCACGAAGTCGAGGTTCTCCGTCTCGCGGACGAACGAGATCACGTCGCCGCCCTTCCCGCAGCCAAAGCAGTAGTAGAGCTTGTCGACAGGATTCACCGAGAACGACGGCGTCTTCTCCTCGTGGAACGGGCAGCGACCCGTGAAGCGCGAGCCGGACGCACGTCGGAGAGGCGTGCGGGCGGACACGACCTCGACCATGTCGGCAGCGGCGATGACGTCCCGTACCGAGGAGTCCCTGATCCGCGCCACCGGTTGAGACTACTCGCCTCCTACGCCGTAGGCTCTTACCCATGGCAGGCGGTCCCCAGCGGCGCGAGCGCAAGGTCGTCACGGTCGTCTTCTGCGACCTCGTGGGGTTCACGGCTCAGGCCGAAGCGATGGATCCCGAGGACGTCGAGGCTGTCCTCACGCCGTATCACGAGCGACTGCGCAGCGAGCTCGAGCGCCGCGGCGGCACCGTCGAGAAGTTCATCGGGGACGCGGTCATGGCGTTGTTCGGCGCTCCCACGGCACACGAGGACGACCCCGAGCGTGCGGTTCGCGCCTGCCTCGCCATCCGAGACTGGGCGATCGCCGAGGAGGGCAACGTCCAGGTGCGGATCGCCGCCACCACAGGCGAGGCGCTCGTCCGCCTCGATGCGCGCCCTGAAGCCGGCGAGGGCATGGCCTCGGGCGATGTCGTCAACACGGCAGCGCGCCTGCAGTCCGCCGCTCCCGTCAACGGGATCCTCGTCGACGAGACGACGTTCCGGGCAACGAGGCGGCTCATCGACTACCGGGAGGCGGCCACCGTCGAGGCGAAGGGAAAGGTCGCGCCGATACCCGTATGGGAGGCCGTCGCAGCGCACTCGCGATTCGGCGTCGACGTCGCGCACACCGCACGGACGCAGCTCGTCGGCCGCGAGCGCGAGCTCGCAATCCTGCGCGAGGCGTTCGACCGGGCACGGCACGAGCGCGTCTCGCAGCTCGTCACGCTCGTCGGAGTCCCCGGC
>JBGSXQ010000138.1:0-2022 GCA_041751315.1 Gaiellaceae bacterium
CAGCCGGCGTGGGCCGAGCGAACTGCCGTTGCGCGCGGCGACGTCCTGCGCGACCTTGCGTTCGCCCTTCGCGAGCGGCGCGAGGAGGCATCGGCGATCGTGGTGGAGGAGACGGGGAAGCCGGAGGAGCTCGCCCTCGGCGAGACCGACGCAGCCGTCGAGATGGGCCTCTTCATCGCGGGGGAGGGCCGGCGCTCGTACGGGCGCACGACGACCTCTTCGATGCCGAACCGGACGGTGCTGACGCTGCGCCAGCCGCTCGGCGTCGCCGGGCTGATCATGAGCTTCAACACGCCGCTGCCGAACATCGCCTGGAAGGCGTTCCCCGCGATCTTCTGCGGCAACGCGGCGGTTGCGAAGCCGTCCGAGCACACCCCCGCGTCGGCCTCGTTCTTCGCAGGCCTCGCCCTCGAAGCAGGTGTGCCCGCCGGTGTGCTCAATGTCGTCCACGGCCTCGGTGACGAGGCGGGCGCACCGCTGGTCGCGCACCGGGATGTCGACCTCGTGAGCTTCACGGGCTCCGCAGCCACGGGCCGCGTCATCAACGAGGTCGCGGCGCGGCGCCTTGCGAAGACCTGTCTCGAGCTCGGCGGGAAGAACGCTCTTGTCGTATGCGACGACGCAGACCTCGAACGTGCGGTGACCTGGGCGCTCGCATCGGCGTTCTCGAACGCCGGGCAGCGCTGCGCGTCTGCGAGTCGTCTCGTCGTCTTCGAGACCGTCTACGACGGATTTCGGCAGCGGCTCGTCGACGCCGTCGCGGCGCTCGAGTCGCAACCGGTGATCAGCCGCGAGAGCATGGAGCGGATCCTCGAGGCAGTCGCTCGTGCGCTCGAGGGCGGCGCGACGGTCGTAACGGGTGGCTCGCGCCCCGATCGGCCGGGCTGGCACGTCGCCCCCACGATCGTCGAAGGTGCGGCTCCAGACGCGGAGATCTCACAAGTCGAGCTCTTCGGTCCCGTGACCGTCCTCTCGAGGGTCGCCGACCTCGACGAGGCCATCGCCGTGGTGAACGACTCACCCTATGGTTTGACGGCCGCGATCCACACGGCGAGCGTGCACCGGGCGATGCAGTTCGCCGAGCGCGCGCTGGCTGGTGTCGTCCTCGTGAACGCCGGCACTCATGGATCCGAGCCGCACATGGGTTTCGGTGGCGTGAAGGACTCCGGGACGGGCTGGAGGGAAGCAGGGATCGAGTCGCTCGACGTGTATTCCGATCCGAAGGTCGTGAATCTCGTCGTCGACCCTGGACAGGTGTGAATCGTACTGCGGCAATTCTCGGCCCCGGCGCTGTCGGCGGCTCGCTCGGCGTTCGGTTGTCGAACGCGGGCGTCCCCGTCGTCTGCGTGGCACACGCCGAAGCGGCGGGTCTCATCGCGCTCGCAGGGCTCGCCGTCGAGTCGCCCGAGGGGACGACGACGGCTCGCGTCGAGGTCGTCGAGCAGCTCTCGCGGCCGGTCGGGCTGTTGCTCATCACGGTCAAGGCTCCGGCGCTCGACGAAGCGATCGAGCGAGTCGACCCGGAGGCAGTCGCCGACGGGATCGTCATCCCGCTCCTCAACGGGATCGAGCACATGGAAAAGCTCCGTACCCGCTTCGGCGACCGCGTCGCAGCAGGCAGCATCTCGCACTTTCAGGCCTATCGCGCCGGGCGCGTCCAGATCATCGAGGCGACGCAGTCACCGGTCATCACGATCGCATCGGAGACGCTCGCGCGCAGCGAGGTCGAGGCGGCGGCGGACATCCTTCGCCAGGCCAGGCTCGACGTGCGGGTCGCGGAGAGCGAGAAGCGACTCCTGTGGCACAAGCTCGCGCGGATCGCACCGCTCGCGGCTGCCTGTGCGGCGACGAGTCGTACCGTCGGAGAGTTGCGCGACGACCCCGTCTGGCGCCCTCGACTGGAGCTGGCCGTAGCCGAGGCCTGTGCAGTCGCGGATGCCGACGGTGTCGCGCTGCGCCCCGCAGCGCAGTGGTCCATCATCGACGAGCTCGCCGACGAGACGACACCGTCGGCTGCGCGTG
>JBGSXQ010000139.1:0-1778 GCA_041751315.1 Gaiellaceae bacterium
GGCCATGCCGGCCGCGAGCGTTGTCAGCGTCGCATCCCGCCTCGGGGACGGCGTCGTGGCGGGATGCGTGCGACCCACTCCGCACGCATTCGGCTCACATCCGTGACCTATCGTGTTGCTGTGCGCGCCTGGATCGCCATCGGTCTCATGCTCGCCGCGCTTGCGGCCACCGCAGGCGGCGCGTCCTCGGCGACCACGTCGCTCCGCCTCGACGGCGCGTCACTACGTCCCGAGCTCGCACTCACGCCCGAACAGCGCCAACGCGGTCTCATGCTCCGCCGCCGTGCACCGGCGGACGGGATGCTCTTCGTCTTCCCGCAGGCGACCTCGGGCGGGTTTTGGATGAAGAACACGCTCGTCCCGCTCAAGATCGTGTTCTTCGACTCGCGCGGGCGAGCCGTCCGGACGCTCGCGATGAAGCCGTGCCGCGAGGATCCGTGCCGGATCTACGACCCGGGCAAGCAGTACCGCTTCGCGCTCGAGTTCCGAGCGAAGGACCCGCGTGACGCGAAGCGCCTCGGCCCTCTCGCCGAGCTGCGCCGGCTCATCCGGGCGGCCAGCTGAGGCTCGCGCTCTTTGCGGCGCTGCTCCTGGCGCTCGCCGCTCTTCCCGCGGCTCAATCCCAGCCGCGCCTCGTCGTGGTGGTGGATCCGGGGCACGATCTTCGCGCCAACCTCGAGACCGAGCCCATCGGCCCCGCGTCGAAGACGCGCAAGATCAAGGACGGCGGCGGAACGCGGGGCGTGGTGTCGGGGCTCACGGAGGCGGAGCTCAACATGAAGGTCTCGAACCTCCTGCGGCCGATGCTCGAAGGCGCGGGCGTGCGCGTGGTCATGACGCGGACGAGCACGAGCGCAACGAGTATGGGAAACGTCGCGCGTGCCCGTATCGCGAACGCCACGCGCGCGGCGCTCTTCCTGCGTATCCACGCCGACGGCTCGCCGGATCGATCCGCGCGCGGCACGCACGTGCTGTACCCCGCCTTGCGTAAGGGCTGGACGGACGACGTCTACGCGAAGAGCAAGCGCGCCGCCCGGATCGTTCAGCACGACCTCCGCGCATCGCTCGGCTTCCCCGATCGTGGGCTGCAAGAGCGATCCGACTTCACGGGCTTCAACTGGTCAGACGTCCCGGTGATCCTCGTCGAGATGGGCTTCATGTCGAACCCGACCGAGGATCGGCTGCTCGCGACGGCCGCGTATCAGCGCCGGGCCGCCGTCGGGCTCTGCCGCGGGACGCTGCGCCATCTTCGTCGCTCCGCCTTCGCCTGTCGCTGACATCAGGCGAGAGCAAACTGGCTCAGTTCTCCGTTATGGCCCTAGCACCTACTCAGGGCCTCGTGCCGAAACGACGTCGTGGTCGGCGCGTCAGGTGAGAGGAGGCCCAACTCGGCGATCCTCTCGCCCGACGCACTGCGACTGGACGCCGGATCCGCATGGGCGGATGATCACACCGCGTGCGCCACGACCTTCCTTTCGGAACCGTCACCTTCCTCTTCACCGACGTCGAGGGATCGACGAGGTTGCTGCACGAGCTCGGGCCCACCGGGTATGCAGCAGCGCTGACTGTGCATCGACACGCTCTGCGGCGCGCTTTCAACGCCCATGGAGGCGTCGAGGTCGACACCCAGGGAGATGCCTTCTTCGTCGCGTTTCCGACAGCCGAGGGAGCCGCTGCGGCCTCGCGAGAGGCAATGGAGGCGCTCGCTGGCGGGCCGATCCGTGTGCGCGCGGGCCTGCACACGGGCGTCCCGTCGGCGACGGCCGACGGATACGTGG
>JBGSXQ010000140.1:0-1810 GCA_041751315.1 Gaiellaceae bacterium
CGCCCGATCCCGTCTCCGTCGAGGCAGCCGCGGAGGCCAGCGAGCGCCACGTCCGCGGCTTCAGCCCCGAGTTCGACGAGTGCTTCGTATGCGGCATGCGCGATGACGGGCTCCGGCTTCGCGTCGGCCCCGTCGTGGGGCGCGAGCCGCTGCATGCGTCGCCGAGCGCACTTCCCGAATCCACGTTCGAGCTCGTCTGGGCGTCGATCGACTGTCCCGGCGCGTACGCGATCGGGATGCGAGGTCGGGGCGAGGTCGTCCTCGGACGCATGACGGCGCGCGTCGATCGCGTTCCCGACCCTGGTGAGCAGTGCGTCGTGGCGGGCTGGCCCCTCGGCGAGGACGGGCGGAAGCTGTATGCAGGCACCGCGCTCTTCGCTGCGAGCGGTGAGCTGCTCGCGCTCGCGAAGCAGGTCTGGATAGCGCCGAAGCCCATCTAGCGCGGCGTCAGAGCGAGAAGCAGGCCGCCGTCCTCGTCGTACGCGGGGAAGAAGTCGATGACGACGCGCTTCTCGAGCCCGGCGCTCGTCCGGATCTCGAGGTCCTGCCCCATCTTGCGCACTCCCCACTCGCGGACGACCTCGATCGGTGCAGCGTCGGAGAGCGCGAGCGCCTCGGTGACCTTGCGGCCGATCAGGTCGGCGTCGCGATATCCCGTCAGCTCGAAGACGCCGCGCCCTGCCGCGAGCACGCGTGCGTCGCGGTCACAGACGACGAACCCGGTCTCCGGTGCCGGGTAGTAGTCCTCGAGCAGCTCGTACAGGAACCCGAACGCGCAGCTGCGGCACTGCACCGCCTGCGTGGAGAAGCCGTCGTATCCGTCGAGGTCGACGGAGCGCTCCTTGCAGTTCGGGCAGATGAAGAACGGCATGCGGGCGCAGAGTAGGCGATGCAGCCGTTCAAGCCGCGTTATGTCAGCGCTGGAGGCGGATCGCGTTCAGGTCGTTCGCGACGATCGCGTCGGCGCGCACGATGAGGTCCTCGATGTCGTCGTGCTCGGCGTGGATGTACCGGCCGACGAGCGCGTCGGCTCTGCCCGACGCGAGCACCCGCACGAGCTTCGGCGCCAGCTCGGGTGGAGTCCAGGGCATGTCGTCGCCGAACACCTCGGTCATGTCCGTTCGGACGAGACCGGGGCTGATGAGGAACACCTTGACGCCGAGACCGCCGAGTGCTGCGGCGAGCGTCTCCGTGAATCGGCCCAGCGCCGCCTTGCTCGCGCCGTAGGGCGTGCCGAGGCCTACCCGGGGATTCGAGATCGGCAGGTACGAGCCGCCGCTCCCGATACTCACGATCCTGCCGCTGCCGCGCGCCGCCATCTGCGGTCCGACCAACCGGCAGCAGAAGTATGCGCCGAGCACGTTCACCTCGAACACGCGCCACCACTCGTCGGGATCCTCTTCCAGAAACGGCTTGCCGCTGCCGCCAATACCTGCGTTGCAGACGAGGAGATCGATGGGGCCGAGCTCTCGCTCCGTCGTCTCCACCCACGCCTGGACATCGTCGGGGCGAGAGACGTCGCCGACGAGCGCGAGCCCGCCGATCTCCTGTGCGACTGTCTCGATGGTCTCCGGCGTACGTCCGGTGACGGCGACACGCATGCCGGCGCCCGCGAGCTCGCGGGCGATCGACGCCCCGATCCCGCGGCCGCCACCGGTGACGAGAGCGACTCCCTCGAGCGCGTCATCCGGCATGCGCGATCTCCTCCAGCGATTCGGGGTTCTCGAGCGTCGAGAGGTCGCCCGGATCTTGACCGAGTGCGCGCGCGCGAACGGCTCGGCGCACGACCTTCGCGCTCCGCGTCTTCGGC
>JBGSXQ010000141.1:0-7663 GCA_041751315.1 Gaiellaceae bacterium
GTCGGCGGCGTCGGCGGTGCCAACGGCGGTGTGAGTGCGAGGGCGGGATCCTGGCGGAGAACCGCCTGCTCGAGTTCGCGCAGCTCCGCCCCTGGATCGATCCCGAGCTCGTCACGGAGCTTGCTGCTGGCGCGCCGGTACGCCTCGAGCGCGTCGGCCTGACGCCCTGCACGGTAGAGCGCAGTCATCAGCTGCCGCCAGAGTCGTTCCCGGAACGGATGCTGCTCGACGAGCGCTTCAAGCTCCGCCACGACCTCGACTTCCCGCCCGCAAAGAAGATCGGCGTCGATCCGCGCCTCGAGCGCCGCGGTCCGCTCCTCCTCGAGCCGTGCAGCCTCGGAAGGCACGAACGGTGCGTCGAGCCCCGCGAGCGCCGCCCCCCGCCACAGCGAGAGGGCAGCGCCCAGCGTCTCGGCAGCGCTGACCGGCTGCTCGGCGTGCGCCCGGCGCACGAGGTCCTGGAACCGGGAGACGTCCAACTCGTCTCGTGAGGCGACGATCCGATAACCGGCCGCGTCGGTCTCGATCCGATCGTGACCGATGAGCCTGCGCAGGCCGTGAATCTGAACCTGGAGTGCGTTCCTCGCGCGCTCGGGCGGGCTCTCGCCCCAGATCGCGTCGATCAGGTGGTCGCGAGGAACCGTGTCGCCCACGCGGAGCAGGAGGAACGCGAGCAGGGCGCGCTGTCGCGCTCCCCGGACGGCGATCGGCTCGCCGTTCGCCACGACTTCGACGCCGCCGAGGAGGTGGAACTCGATCTGTCGACGATCCTCCGACACGACTTGCGGCACGAGCCAGCCGCGTGCCGATCCTAGCGGGGCGTCCCGGAGTCGACGCACGGGAGACGCGGAGCCCGAGAGGGTCTCCGCGTCTCCCGACGGCTGCGCTCAGACGGTCGAGGCCGGGCGAAGCTCGTCGCCGGCGCGTGCGGGCTGTCGCCCACGGTCCGGGAGGACCTGCCAGCGTTCCCACTCCTCGTCCGAGAGCGAGAGCATCTTCCACGCGATCGGGGCGAGCCCGGCAAGGAGCACTGCCATGCCCATGACGCTCCCGAGGCGGCTCTCCCCGAGAGCGAAGAGAGCACCGATCGAGGCGACCAGGAGCAGCGGCGACCAGATCGGCACCGCGCGCCGCGTCCAGAGCCCGATCGCGAGCAGGACGATGCCCCCGACGAATCCGACGAGGAACATGCCGAGGAAGCCGACGAGCGCTGCGATGCTCTCCTCTCCACGATCCGAGAGCGCGACCATCTCGGCCCGGTTCGCCGCCTGGTCGACCATCGCAGCCTCCATGGCGTTGATCACCAGCACGAAGCCCCCGGCGACGAGCCCGCCGACGGCCAGGAGATACGCGCCGATCTGACCGACGGTGACCCTGCGGGCCTGGAGCAGGTGCGCCGCTCCGACCAGGCCGGGGAGCGCGACGATGGAGCCGATCAGGAACACGCCGCCCGAGACGACGTGCCGGTTCGGTGCCGTCGCGACCTCGGCGAGGTACTCGGCGCCGTCGTCGGCCCAGGCGGGGGAGAGGGCACTCGAGAGCATCCAGAGCAGGGGCCCTACGATGAGCCCGATGCCGCCGAGCGTCCGGCTGAAGTTGCGTGAGTCCTTGAGGTCGAGCATCGATTCTCCTTCCGTTCGTTCGTTGGGTCAGGTCGATGCACCGCCGAGCACCGGCTCGGGGACGTCGACGCGTCGGTCGTAGGTCGGTCCGTAGCCGGCCATGCGTCCGAGCGGGGCTCCGAGGGCGAGCGCGAAGCGCTGGAGGAACGCCGGGACGTACGGGAGTCGAACCGTGTCGAAGTTCGCCTGCGCGATCACAGCCAGGCGCAGCGGGTTCGGCATCCCGTTGCGGTTCGTCTTGCCGTCGACGGCAAGGGCGAACATCGTCTCGAGGAGCTGCTCGAACTGCAGCGCCGGCCGAACCTCGCAGACGAAGTGCGCTTCCTCGTCGCCAGCGTTCCAGAACTGGTGTCGCGTTCCGGCCGGGACGGTGACGCGCTGACCCTGTCCGGCAACGGTGGTCTCTCCGGCGAGTCGGAGGCCCAGGGTCCCGCGGAGGATCTCGAACCGCTCCTCCTGGAAGGGGTGCACGTGCGGCATCGCCACGGCGCCGTCGGGCCGGACGAACGCCTCGATCACGACGGCCTCGCCGTTCGTCTCGCGGGAGGTCTGGCGGAAGAGGATGCGCTCCCCCGTCACGGGGTTCTCGATCATGTCTCCTGCTCGAATCACGGTGTCTCCTTTCGTCGAGTGCTCCGGCCCGAGAGCGGGCGCCGGACTGCTTTCACTCCCTTGACCGCCCAGCCGCCGAGCGCGAGCGTCACGAGCGCCAGCGCGAGAACGGTGAGATAGATCCACATCCGCATCGCCTTCACCTCCAAGGCCGTGTCGGGTACGCCCGGCAGCGTGCGCCGGGTCGCTTAGGAGGCGCTTAGCGCGCGCTTACGACGGCCGTGTCGGCCGCCTCAGGGGACGCACGGGGAGGCCCGATTGCCTGACCCAGAGCGGCCGGCGCGTCCCAGCTCAGGGATGAGTTGCCGCCGCAGCCGCCACGCGCGAGACCCGGACGTAGCCTGTGGCCATGGTAATGGTCGTGACCGCTACCTCCAAATCAGCATGACGAGCGTTACGAGCAGGATTGCGCTCGAGACCCTCACCGATGGAGGCCAGCGGCCGGCCGATGTCGCACGCGGGGCCGCGGGGTTTCTCTCGAAAGCACGGAAGTCGCTCGACCTCGCGCTCTACGACGTGCGCTTCGAGACGGACGCGGGCGCGCTCGTGCTCGCGTCGCTCCTGGCAGCAGTCCAACGCGGTGTCGAAGTCCGACTCCTCTACAACGTCGCCCACCCCGGCCCGATCCCGGTCCCGCCCCCGCCCGAAACCGCGCCCGAGGCGATCGAGGCGCTCCCGGTCGCGACGCGTGGAATCGCCGGCATCCCCGACCTCATGCACCACAAGTTCGTCGTGCGCGACGGAGAAGCCGTGTGGACGGGCTCGACGAACTGGACGGACGACTCGTGGTCACGGCAGGAGAACGTCATCGTCACGGTCGCGTCCCGCGAGATCGCGTACGCCTACTCGCTGGCGTTCGGGCAGCTGTGGGAGAGCGGTACCGTCGAGCGCTCGGGCGACGTCGATCCACGGCCAGAGGAGGTCGGCGCGGCGCGCGTTCGGGCCTGGTTCTGCCCCGAGCATGGTGAAGCGCTCGCGCACCGTGTCGCGAAGCACATCGGCAAGGCGCGCGAGCGCGTGCGGATCGCCTCGCCAGTGCTCACCTCGGGTCCGATCCTCGGCACCCTGGTGGAGGTCGTGAACGAATCGCGGTGCGACGTCGCCGGTGTCGTCGACGACACCCAGGTCGACCAGGTCTTCGGGCAGTGGCGGACGAACGGCGTGAGCGAATGGAAGATCCCGCTTCTCCAGCGCGTCCTCGAGGGGGCTGCGTTCAGCGGGAAGGCGTCCACACCGTGGTCGCCGAGCTCGCGCCACGACTTCATGCACGCGAAGGTCGTGGTCACAGACGACACCGCGTTCGTCGGGAGCTTCAACTTCTCGCGCTCCGGCGAGCGCAACGCCGAGAACGTCCTCGAGATCCGCGACTCGTCGATCGCCGATCGGCTCGCAGCCTTCGTCGACGAGATCCGGACGCGGTATCCCGTGGCGACCGTTCCTGCGTGATCGAGTAGGGTCGCGCCCGTGACGATCGACGACGTCCTGGCAGCGGAGCTCGCGACCGGACGGGCGGTACAGACCGCCGTGGACAGCGAGCCGTACGAGTCCTGGCACGTGATCTCGGACGACGGGGCAGTCGAGCTCGGAATCTGGGAGGTCACGCCGGGCTCGTTCCGCGGCGAGACCGACGGGGTCTACGAGCAGATGCACTTCGTCGCGGGCCGTGGGCGCATCACCGACGCGGAGGGCGTCGTGACGGAGATCCGACCGGGGGTGGTCATGCTCTGCCCGGACGGCTGGTCGGGTTTGTGGGAGGTCGAAAAGACCGTCCGCAAGACGTACGCGATCGTCAAGACGCGCTGAGTCGCGCTGGACGGCCGGTGCATTGCTGAAGCAACGCACCGGTGCGCACATGGTGAGCTGCTTCAGCGGCTCACCCGCCGTTCGTCCGCCTGGAGACGGTCGACGGCGTCCAACCGGCGCTGCAGGGCGCGGAGGCGCGCCCTGCAGCGAGGATCTGCCTACCGCTTCTTCGGGTTGTGCATCTGCTCGCGGAGCGCGCCGCCCGAATTGACGCTCGTGTGCAGGTTCACGTAGTAGCCCCGAGGACTGTCGAGGATGGCCTGCAGCGTCGCCGGCGTTGCGGTGACGACGGTCGTGATGTTCCCCTGACCGTCCGCGTCCGTGAACGGCGCCACGCCCGAGCTGACGACGACCAGGCCGTTCACGCCCTTCGCCGCCTGGTGGATGTGGAGCCCGGTGATCGTCACCGAGCCCGGGAATGCATAGTTGAAGTAGAAGACCACCTCGCCCGAGGTGATCGCCCCGGCGCCCGAGCGCTCGAGGTCGAACGTGACGCTGCCTCTCGCGTCGGCCTTCAGGCCCTTGATCGGCGGCACCTCCTGGCTCGGCTTGAGATTGAGCTTGAACACCGGTGTCGCCGACAGCGCGGGCTTCTTCGCCGTCGCGCCGCCGATGACGACAAGTGCGAGGGCCGCGACGGCGAGCAGCGCGACGAGTCGAGTGCGGTGCATGAGGTATCCCTCCCTCGTTTTGGAGTGGCATCTCTGTAGATGCCCCGGACCGCCGTTTCTTGCGCGTTGCCCCGAACCGAATGCTTACCCGTCGATAACACGACGCTCTCAGAACCCGAACCGGCGCGTGGCTGGATTCAGTCGAGTCACCACAGGGAGGGAACCTCGTGAGAGGAATCGGTTTGGTCGCACTCGGTGCCATCACACTCGTGGTCGCAACCGTGCTCGGGCCGGTTGCTCTCGCGGGCGACAGGCCAAAGCAAAGAGACGAGGGGGCCGCACTCTCGCGCGCAGACCTCGTCGGCGTGAACTTCATCGAGAGCTGCCGCTTCTCGCACCAGGCGCCGGACGACCCGATCGTCTTCCCCGGCAAGCCGGGCGCGTCCCACAAGCACACGTTCGTCGGCAACCGCACGACCAACGCGTTCTCGACCTTCGGGACGCTCCGCTCTGGCCCGACCACGTGCATGCGCCGCGACGACACCGCCGCATACTGGGTGCCGACGCTCTACCAGGGGACGACGCCGGTCTTCCCCGTCGCCGCCACGATCTACTACCGGCGCGGGACGCTGGCCCAGGTCAGCCCGTTCCCGAACAACCTCCGGATGATCGCCGGCGACGCGTCCGCGACGAGCCCGCAGCGGATGCGCGTCACGTTCTGGAGCTGCGGCGTGAACTCGGGCATCGCCCGCTCGAAGGCCGTGCCGACGTGCCCGGACACGCGCGGCTCGATGCTCCGCCTGCACATCCGCTTCCCGGAGTGCTGGAACGGACGTCAGCTCGACAGCGCGGATCACAAGAGCCACATGGCGTACGCGACGCGGTCGGGCTGCCCGTCGACCCACCCGGTCGAGGTGCCGCAGATCACGCAGATCTACCGCTACCCGTCACGCGGCGGCGAGGGCTTCTCGCTCGCCTCGGGGGGCGTCTACTCGGCGCACGCGGACTTCGTGAACGCGTGGAAACCGGGCGCCCTGCGCAAGCTCGTGGACGACTGCCTGAACGCGCTCGTCCACTGCGGTCGCGGGTAGCGCCGCCCCCGCAGTATCTGAGAGAGGGCCGGTCGATCCCGGCCCTCTCACGCCACGGCCGAGTCGCGCTGCAGTCGCTCCGCAACCTCGAGTGCATAACGTCTGAGATCACTCGCCGGCACGGCCCGTCCAGCTGCGAGTGCGGCCCCGAACCGACGAGGCCCAAGGGCCCGTCCAGCCACATCGAGAGCTTGGCGACGCAACTCAACATCGGTCCCCACCGCCGCCTCGCGCTCGGAGCTGACCATCGCGGCATCGGCGGCACCTACAAGCCGCGCTGCCACCTCGTCGTCGCCGCGAGAACGCGATACGAGCGCCGCGACGAGAATCGCCGCGTGGGGAAGATGGGCGACATCGATCGTGTCTTCGAGACGCGTGAGTGCATTGATCGCGCTGGACAGGGACTGCTCGTCGTCGCCCAGGGCGTACAGGCAGTACGCGCGAGTGAGCTGCATCCACGCGCGACCCCACTCGGAGCCGAGCGCGTCGAATATCGCCCACGACTCGTCAGCGAGCGCCGCAGCTCGTTCTGGGGCACGGTCGACCAAGGACAGCTCGCAAAGGTTCCCCAGCGCAACTGCGACCTGGAACGCGTTTCCGCATGTGCGCGCCGCTTCTGCCGCCTCCTCCATTCGGCCGCTCGACGCCGTCGGATCGCCACACTGATACGCCACCAGCCCCAGGTTGGAGAGCAAGGGAACGACGTTCCGAACGTCACCGAGGGTCCTGAGCATCGGGAGGCACTCGGCAGCGTATGCCTCCGCCTCAACGAGATCGCCCGTCCAGCCCGCGAAGACCGAGGCAGCCATGAGTGCCCTCGCACGGTCGAGGGTCTGGTCGCCACGGGTGCGCTCGAGGAAGCGTCGCGCCCAGCGACCACCCTCTCGCGCCGCGCCGCTCACGTACCAGAGGGGCCAGCTCGCGCCCACAAGCCGGAGCCCGAGCCGGTTCTGATCTGCTCGTTCGACGAGTGCGAGCGCCCGCCGAATGTTGGCGAACTCGGGCCACATCGCGCCGAGCGGGTCGATTCCGCGCTCGAAATCGTCCGCGATCGGACCGACGAGTGCAAGCATGCACTCGACGTGCAGTTGGCGGACGTCGTTAGCCTCCCCCGCCTCCACCAGACGATCCTCGGCGAACTCCCGGATCGTCTCGAGCATGGAGAAACGGGCCCCGGGCTCCGTCTCCGCGCGGCGCAGGAGGCTCTCCGACGAGCGTCGCCAACCGCCGGAACGTGCGCTGCTCATCGACGGAGAGCAGCTCGTAACTCCACTCGATCGTGGCTCGGAGCGTCTGCTGACGGGGATCGGCGTCGCGTCGGCCTCTGAGTTGTGCCGCGACGAGCTCGAGCGCACCCGTGTCACCGGCTTCGCGAACGCCAAGCGCCCTCGCGATCGTGGGCATGACGAGCGTGGGATCGCGGAGTGTCGCAAACAGGCACGTCGTCAGGCTCCCGCCGTACCCCGGGGCGACACGCTGCGCGAGTTCGTGGGCGAACCGCGTCTTGCCGGCGCCACCGGGGCCCGTCACGGTGCGAAGCCGGGCCTCGTGCAGCTTGACGTCCGGCATTTTCGTACTACGATTCCTCGGTGGAGATCCACTCCTCGGCGCGGAGGCACGGAGTCGCGGACGAGGACATCGAGCATGATGACCAACGCAATGACGATCGACGACGGAGACGACGACACCCGGCTCTACCTCCGCCCATCTCGGTCGGCCGAGCTGCTCGAAGTCGTGACGATCGTCCGCGACGACGGGTCGGAGCTCGCGATCCACGAATGGCGAAGAAGACGTACGGCAAGACGGGGAGCGGCGTAGAGATCACGGGCGAGCTCGTGCGCGAGCTCGCCGAGAGGGCGGAAGCCGGCTACGACGTCGAGGCCACGCTGCGCCGGCGCGTCGGTCGCCCGCCGATGGGCTCCGC
>JBGSXQ010000142.1:0-1573 GCA_041751315.1 Gaiellaceae bacterium
GCTCGCCGCCGCCGGCGTCGGTGACGTCGTGTGCTCTGTCCGGCCGCGTGTCGCCGTCCTCGCGACGGGGAGTGAGCTTCGAGACCCGGGATCGCAGCTTGCTCATGGACAGATCTACGAGTCGAACCGGGCGATGATCGCGGCGGTGCTCACTCGGGCGGGCGCGCACGTGGACGTCCTTCCGGTCGTCGCGGACGACCACGCGGCGCATCGCGAAGCGATCTCACGTGGCCTCGAGGCGGACGTCCTCGTCACGTCGGGCGGCGTGTCGATGGGCGAGCACGACCTCGTGCGCAGAGTCGAGGCGGAACTCGGTGTCGAGGAGCTGTTCTGGGGCGTCGCCGTCAAGCCCGGCAAGCCGCTCTCGTTCGGTGCGCGCGGAGAGACGCTGGTGTTCGGCCTTCCCGGGAACCCGGTGTCGTCGCTCGTCGGCGCGCTCGTGTTCGTCACTCCCGCGCTCCTCGCACGCCAGGGAGCGAGTGATCCGTCCTCACGCTATGCGGTAGGCCTCGCGGCGAGCGCGCTTCGCCGGAACGCCGGCCGTGACGAGTTCGTCCGCGCGCGTCGCATCGAGAGCCCGGAGTCAGTACGGCTCGAGCCTGTCAGTGGCCAGGAGTCGCACATGATCGTTCGGGCAGCCGCGGCCGATGCGCTCGTGCACGTCCCGCGCGGCGAGGGCGAGATCGCCGCCGAAAGCCCGGTGCGGTTCCTTGCGCTCGACTAGCCGCTGCGGTTCAGCAGCCGCCTCACGGGTCCGGACGGCGGAGGCTCCGCTCCGCCGGCGTACGGCGCGTACCGGTCGAGTGCGACCGCGCCCACTTGCGCCGCCGCTGCTAGCCACGCCACGCCGAGGAGAGCCAGAGACCACGATAGGTAGCCGACCGTCGTCAGCCCGACGAGGTAGAGCGCGGCACCGAATGGCGACATGTCGAGCGTGCTCCCCAACACCAGCAACCCGGCGAGCGGGCCGACGAGGCCGACGACGAAGAGCGCCGCGCGCGTGGCCAGTCGACCCTCGGCCGGAAGCCAGAGCCACGCGTACAGCGACGGAAGGACGAACACCAGTGCATAGGGCTGAGTCGCTGCGATGGTCAAGGCCACGACTCCGAGCAGCATGAGCGCGACGACTAGTCCGGCGAGCCGCTCGTCGGCTGCGGGTGCAACGCGGTGGGCGAGGCGGTCTCTGACGACGAGCCACGCGACCCCGAAAGCGGATGCCAGCCCGAGGAGAGCGAGCGGCGTGTCTGTTATCAAGGACGCGTATGGTGCGAGCGGCAACGAGGCCCCACTCGGGAGCACATCGAGCACGGCGCCGACCCAGACGAGCGCTGCGCCCGTCAGCCAAAGCCCCAGCCGCGCACGTTGCGCGCGAAGGGCGGGGCGGAACGGAAGCCTACGGCGCCTGCTCCGTGCGACGAGATCGACGAGGCCGAGCGCGAACGGTACGACCGCCAGTACGAGCGCGAGCCGCGCCGTCCACCCGCTCGCCGCGCGATCCGAGAAGTACAGGCTGTCCGGCGTCCGGAAAGCGCCACTGACGCTCGCGTCGAGCGAGCTCACGAGCGTCTCGGTC
>JBGSXQ010000143.1:0-9646 GCA_041751315.1 Gaiellaceae bacterium
GCCGACCGTCGCGCTCACGACACTCGAGAGCGCGTGACGCGCGGGCTCGGAGGGCCGAATGGGCTGCGCCGCAGCGGGCGAGAGCGCCTGCGCTGCGAGTCGCTCCAGCCGCAGGGGGTGAGTGGCGCGAGCACTCGTACTTCATCTTCCCCAGCCGCCTCTTCCGGCACCGCCCGAACCGCCCACAGGACGACGACGGCCAGGTAGATCATTGGGATCTTGAGGACGAAGAGCATGAAGATCGCTTCCCAGGCGGACACGGACACGAGGGGCCAGTCTAGACGCTCGAACGACGCCTCCGATGGGTCCGTCTTACTAACACAAGCCTCACACGACAGCCGCTAGGGTGCCCGGAGCTTCAGCCCTACCGACCTACCGCCAGCCCTCAGGGAGACTGCCAAGTGAGACGTATCGTCCGCCTCGTCATCGTTCTGTCCATACTTGCAGGGCTCGCTGCTCCTGCCGCCGTCGCAGCCGAGCGGATGTGGATCGGCTTCCACGACGATCCGAGCTACCGCTGGGTACCTGACCGCCGCGCTCGTGCGCAGCGAGCCTCAGGGGACGGCGCCACCATCGTGCGACTCCTCGTGCAATGGAATCTCGCCGCGCCTCAGAGGCCGTCGAGCCCGACGGATTCGTTCGATCCTGCGTACGTCTTCGACGATGTCGACGAGGCGGTCCGCGGTGCGCAAGAGTCCGGCCAAGAGGTCCTGCTCACGATCTCCGGGACCCCACGATGGGCCAACGGCGGGCGAGCGCCGAACATCATGCCGACGCGCGTCGCCGACTTCTCGGCCTTCTCGCGTGCCATCGCCAGCCGGTACTCCGGTCGCTTCATGGGCTATCCGTTCGTCCGCTTCTGGTCGGTCTGGAACGAGCCCAATCTCCAGCTCTTCCTGGCGCCGCAATTCAACGCGGCCGGCAAATCGGTCGCTCCGGCCAACTACGCCAAGCTCGCCGCCGCTGCGTACAGCGGGATCAAGGCGGGAAACCCGCTCGCGCAGATTGCGATCGGCGAGACATCGGCCCGCGGTAGCGACAAGCCGGCTGGCCTCCGGCCAACCCACACGCCCGGCAGGTTCGCGGAGCTCGTCGCCAAGGCAAACCCGAGGCTGAGGTTCGACGCATGGTCGCACCACCCCTATCCGTCCAACCCGAACTTTCCTCCGCGGCAGCTCGTGAAGTGGCCCAACGTGTCGCTCGCATCGCTTCCCCGCTTCGATGCGAGCCTCAAGACGTGGTTCAAACGGAAGTCCGTGCCGATCTGGGTCACGGAGTACGGCCATCAGACGCGCCCGGAGGACTCGCTCGGAGTCACGTACTCGAGGCAGGCTGCCTACATCCGGCAGTCGATCGCGCTCGCAGCGAAGCTCTCTTTCGTCGAGATGTTCATCTGGTTCGTGTATCAGGACGATCAGGGTCAGCCGTGGGAGTCGGGCCTGTACAAGCGCTCAGGCGCTCCGAAAGGCTCCTCGGCGACCGCATTCCGACGAGCCGCGGTGCCACTCGACGCGCGCAATGCCGTCTACTCCTTCAGGGCGGGGACGACAACCCCGCTCGTGCGCGTGCACACCCGTAGGTACTGCGCGAACGATCCGCTCGGCACTCCGATCGGAATGACGTGGCGAATCTTCCGCGCGGGCCGCTTGATCCAAGTCGGCCAGCAGAGCTCGCCGCTCCTGCGCGACTGCACGATCTCTGCACGACTGCGCTTCCGGAACGGAGGCGTCGCGAAGGGCGTGACCTATACGGCGACCTTCGAGCTGAACGATCTCAACGGCATCATCGTCGAGCGCCAGCTCACCATTCGCGGCACCTAGCTACCCGTCCCAGACGATCACCTGCATCCCCTCCCACCACTGAGGGGTCCCGCGTGACTTGCCATCGATCGTGAGGATCCGCTGCGCGCGCGGTTGCTCGGCCAGGTAGTCGTCCATCGCGCGATCGACATCGTCCCAGTCCGTGTCGTCGACGATCACGAGCGCCCCCGGCACGAGCAGAGGCTCGGCGATGCGAAGCCCCTCGAGCTGCGCCTCGTAGGAGTGCGCAGCGTCGTAGTACCAGACGCCGACCTGCGTGCCGTCGAGGGCGCCGGCCGGCAAGAGCTCAAACGCGTCGCCCACGAGCAGCTCCGGGCGTGCGAGCCCGTAATGCGCGAGGTTGGCCTCGACCTTCTCGAGCGACGCGTCCCTGAACGCGAAGCTGTCGATACCGACGAAGCGCTTCTCTTCGTTGCCGAGCATCGCCGCGACGAGGCTTGCGCCGTGAAAGACGCCGATCTCGACGTACGCTTCGTCGCCGTCCAGGCACGAAGCCGCGAGGTTGAGCAGCGCGAGGTTGTTCTCTCGCGCCAGGTTCTCGACCTCGTTGGCGACCGGCGCGAAGCGGCGGTCGACGGGATGCTCCGAGCGGGGAAAGTCCTCGAAGAGGCGCGGGAGCTCTTCCAGGAAGCGGCTCGTCCTCACAAGTGACTCGTGACACCGGCAAGGCTCGGCTCGTCCGAGGGCGGCTCGTACCACGAGTAGGCGTAGCGGCCGTCGTCGAGATCGCGGGCGAAGGTCGAAAGCCTGAGCGGACGAAACGTGTCGCACATCACCGCGAGCTCGGTCGTCTCCGCGACGCCTAGCGACTTCTCGGCGAGGCCGGGCTGCGGGCCGTGCGGCAGTCCCGAGGGATGCAACGTGATCGAGCCGACGGAGATCCCCTTCCGCGAGCCGAAGTTGCCCGAGACGTAGTAGATCATCTCCTCCGACTGCAGATTCGAGTGGTGGTACGGGATCGGGACCGCCTCGGGATCGAAGTCGAGCTTCCGCGGGCAAAACGAGCAGATGACGAAGTTCTGCCCCTGAAACGTCTGATGGGAAGGCGGAGGCTGGTGGATCCGCCCGGTGATCGGCTCGAAGTCGTGGATCGAGAACGTCCACGGATACAGGTAGCCGTCCCAGCCCACGACGTCGAAGGGGTGGTAATCGAGGACGTAGTCCTGGTAGCCACCCCGCACGCGCACCTTCACGAGGAACTCGCCGCGCTCGCGCCGCGTGTGCAGGTCTGCGGGCGGATGGATGTCGCGGTGGTAGTACGGGGCGCCCTCGAGGATCTGTCCGTACTCGTTACGGTAGCGGCGAGGGATCTCGATGAGCCCCGGTGTCTCGAAGACGAGGTAGCGCTGGTCGCCCTCCGGCATGAAGCGATACGTTGTCCCGCGCGGTATGACGAGGTAGTCGCCGTCGGAGTACGGAACATCCCCGAAGACGGTCTCGAGCGTGCCGCGACCCTCGTGCACGAAGATCACCTCGTCGCCCTCGCCGTTGCGGAAGAAGTAGTCCATCGATCCGCTCGGGCGGCAGAACGAGATCTCGACGTCCGCGTTCCACATGAGCGTGCGCCGCCCGGAGATCTCGTCCCCTTCCGGCTCGACGCCGTAGGTGTTCTGGAGGCGATGGGCGTGCGTGTCGGGAACCCACTCCTCGCGCTCGATCGGTACGAACGAACCGAGCTCCTTCACACGACACGGCGACTCGAGGTGATAGAGGATCGACTCGTTCCCGGTGAAGCCCTCGAGGCCCATGACCTCCTCGGTGAGAAGCCGCCCGTTGTCGCGAAAGACGATGTGACGCTTGCGCGGGACGTCCCCGCGACGCTGGTAGAAGGGCATGCCGTCCCTTTCTGCTCGGTGTCACCCAGGTTCTAGCGGACGGCGAGCGCGTGGGGCGGCGCACGCCACGCCGCCCCCGCGCTCGGCGGTTTACGCGCCGGGAGCGTTCGGGTCGGTCTGCCAGAGGCCGAACTCGTTCCCGTCGCCGTCCTTGCAGACCGCGAACCAGCCCATGCTCGGCACGGGATACGCCTCTCCACCTTCGCCCCCGAGCTCGCCGACTCGAGCCACGCCGGCGTTGATGTCGTCGACGTCGAAGTAGACGCGTGGGCCACGCTTGTCGCCGTCTGCCCCCATGATCGCGCCGCCCTGCGTCTCCGAGAACCGGGTCATGTGGTACTCGGTCGGCGAACCGGGGTACTCCTCGAACTGCCAGCCGAAGAGACCACCCCAGAACTCACGCGCTTTTGCGGTGTCGCCCGCCGGGATCTCGACATGCACCATCTGGCCTGCCATGTGTCTCCTCTCGTCGTGGGAGGCGTCTCGCTCAGCCCCGTTCTATCCGTACGAGGAACAGACGGCAGGGAAGTCGACAACTCATCGCGGCTTCAGGGCGCGAATGTGGAGGAACAGCGGGATCCTCTGCCAGCGACGGCTTCGCGGCCGCACGATCCCCGAGTCGGGGACATCGGTCTCGCGCAGGCGCTCCACCATGAGACCCGCGTCGGCGAGCGCGCTCACGTACGACTCGATGGGCCGGTGCTCGCTGACGAACGTGATCTCGAGGCGGTCCCGCACGAAGTTGTCGGCGTATCGGAATCGCTCGAGATAGGAGCCTTCGACAACGAAAGGGCTCGATTCGTCGTCGCCCGCGAAGCGACCTGCGGAGGCGAGCGGGTGCACGATCGCCAGGCAGAGCTTGCCGCCGGTATCGAGGACGCGAGCGGCTTCGCCGATTGCACCGTCGATGTCGTTCATGTCCTGGAGGGACATGAAGGCGACCACGAGGTCGAACGACCCGTCGTCGAACGGAAGGTCGGCCGCATCGGCGAGATGTGTCTCGAGTTCAGCGTCGGCCTCTTTCGCCGCGGCCAGCATCGCTGACGAGAGGTCGACGGCGAGGACGTCATGCCCGAGCGCCTTCAGGTCGCGCGACAATCTCCCTTCTCCACAGCCGAGATCGAGAGTTCGCCGGCCGGGCGGAGGGACGAGCTCGAGGAACTGGTCGCGATGGAAGAGCCAGTAGCTGTCATGGCCAGGCTTCCTCGCCCACGCGATGAACTCGGCCGCGTGCTCCTTCCAGGCCGCGACGAGATCCACCGAGTCCAGACGCGTGCGCTGGAGTGGGCGATCAGGCGGCTGCGGCATGGAATCGAAAACCTATGGAGCCAGCCGGGCTCGAACCGGCGACCTCGTGCATGCCATGCACGCGCTCTCCCAGCTGAGCTATGGCCCCAGGAGCGCCGTCAGTCTAGCGCCGAGATCGAACTCCTCGGCCCAGTTCACCCCAATTCGCTGGTTGTTCCGGCACGGCTCCAGTCGCAGTTGAACGTACGACCGACCTGGAACCTCATCGATCGGGATGAAGAAACACCGACGGAGGTCGATGCTGTATGCCGCGATCGCATCAATCTCCGACGCCGAGTAGTACTGCTTCACGAACCCACTCCGGTTTCGACGCGACGAGTAGCACGGCACCTTGAGGACCGAGTTCTGCAGTACCGCACTCTTGCATTGGACGCGCATCAGGCGTGGTCGGAGCTCGAAGAGCAAGTCGTACCGCTCACCATCGGTCAGCGGCTTGAAGACTCCGACGCCCAGCTCCGCGGCCGCGTGTGCAATGGCGAGCTCGGCGATTGCGCCCTTCTGGTCGGTCGTGAGCACGACCTCCAGGGTAGTTTCCGTATCGGACAACGTCAGCCGGTCGCAGCGGCCTCGACCTCGACGGACGGGACGTCGCTCCAGAGCTCCTCGAGGCGGTAGAAGCCTCGCGTGTCCGGCGTGAAGAGATGCAGCACGACGTCGAGATAGTCGGCGACGATCCACGACGCGTCGGTGAGCCCCGCGGACGACCGCGGTAGGATCTCGTGCTCCTTCTTGAGAACGCCGGCGACCTCATCGTAGATCGCCTTGGTCTGGCGCGGGTTCCGGCCGGTGGCGATGACGAAGAAGTCGGTGAAGTCGCAGACGCCCCGCATGTCCAGGATGGTGACGTCTGCGGCCAGCTTCTCCTGGCAGAGAGCTGCGGTACGGCGGGCTTGTTCGAGCGGTGTCAGTCGGCTTCTCGTCCTTCTCGCTTCGGCGCAGTCTACTTGGGGTCACGGTAGAGACCGAGCCGCGCGATCGCGTCGGCGACCGCAGGTGCGACGAGACCGTCGAGCGGCTGACCGCGAGCGACCCGGTGGCGAATCTCCGTCGACGACACGTCGACGGGCTCCATCTCGAACTCGAGGATTCGATCCCGCGCGCCGAGCCGGTCGCGCACGGCGTCCACCGCTACAGGCGGAACCCGCGGCCGCATCGCTACTGCGATGCGTGCGAGCTCGAGGACGCGCTCGGGCGACTTCCAGCTCTCGAACGCGGCGAGCTCGTCAGCGCCGAGCACGAAGAGCGGGTCGTCGAGCTCGCGCATCTCGAGCGAGTCGACGGTGCGCGGGTACCCGTCGAGCTCGACGACCGCCTCCGGAATCTCTCCGAACGCCAGTCGAGCCAGCTCCAGGCGTGCCTCCGGCGGAGTCGCAACCTCCTTGTGGCCTGGGTCTACGACGACCAGGATCAGCAGCTCGTCGAGTCCGAGCTCGCGGATCGCCGCGCGCGCGAGGGCGACGTGGCCCTCGTGTGGCGGGTCGAACGCACCGCCGAGAATCCCTAGTGCCACTCCAGCTCCTCGCCGCCTACCTCGACCTGCGTGCCGCGCTTGATGCCGACACGCCGGAGAGCCTCCTCCAGCTCGTGTGGCGGTGGTGGCGTTCCGACCACTCTGTATCCGCGGTCGGTGCGATAGATCCTGAACCGCGGGCCGCGGGCCGCCTTCGGCCTGTATTCGAGGAACTCGGGAACCTCGTACGTCTGCGGCTCGACCGGCTCGACGGGACAGTGCTCGAAGAGTCTCCGCTTCAGATCGTCGATGCCCTCGCCTGTGGCAGCGGATACGCGGACAGTGTCGACGACGTGGGGCGCGGAAACCCCTCCACGGTCCTCCGAGCCTGTAAGGAGGTCGATCTTGTTCAACACGACGAGTTGCGGGCGCTCGGCCAGGCCCGCGCCATACGCCGCGAGCTCACGGTCGATCGTGCGAAAGCGCTCCTCGACGTCGGGCTCCGAGGCGTCGATGACGTGCACGAGCAGGCGCGCACGCTCGAGGTGGGCGAGGAACTCGTGCCCGAGCCCGGCACCGTCGGCTGCACCCTCGATGAGCCCGGGAATGTCCGCAACGGTGAGCTGACGCTCATCGGGGCCGTCGACGACCCCGAGAACCGGCTCGAGCGTGGTGAAGGGATAGTCGGCGACCTTCGGCTTCGCGTTCGAGAGCCGCCGCAGCAGGGATGACTTGCCCGCATTGGGAAGGCCCGCGAGCGCAGCGTCGACGACGAGCTTGAGGCGGAGCTCGATGTCCAGCTCGTCGCCGGGGAGCCCGGTCTCAGCGAAGCGGGGCGTCTGGCGCGTCGGCGTCGCGAAACGCGCGTTGCCCCGCCCTCCCTGCCCGCCACGTCCCACGACCTGACGTTCGCCGGCCGACATCAGATCAGCGAGCAGTCGTCCGTCCGCATCGAGAAGCTGCGTGCCCAGAGGTACGCGCAGCTCTGCGTCGTCACCGTCCGCCCCGTGCTTCTTGCTGCCACGGCCATTGCCGCCTCGACCTGCCCTCACGTGCTTGATGCGCCGAAACGCAGAGAGATCGCGGAGGCTCGCGTCGGCGTAGACGACGACGTCTCCACCGCGCCCTCCGTCACCCCCATCGGGGCCACCCTTCGGGACGTACTTCTCGCGTCGGAAGCTCAGACCCCCGTCGCCGCCGCGACCGGCCTCGGCGTGGATGTGAGCACGATCGTGGAACATGGCTCGCGGTCGAGCCGGGTTCTGCGTCAGTCCGCGGCGGCCGCGACCGAGATGAAGCGCTTCTCGCCGGACCGGCGGAACTCGACGGTGCCGTCGCGGAGAGCGAAGATCGTGTCGTCGCGTCCGAGGCCGGCTCCAGGGCCGGGGCGGAACTTCGTGCCGCGCTGCCGCACGATGATCATCCCCGTCTTGACGGGCTGCCCCGCGAAGACCTTCACCCCGAGGCGCTTCGATTCGGAGTCGCGCCCGTTGCGTGAGGAGCCGAGGCCCTTCTTATGCGCCATTACGCATCACCGTCCTTGTCCGCGAGTACCGACTCGATCGCTGCGAGGGCACCCTTGCGCTGTGCATGCGCCTGTTCGTACTCCAGGGCCGCCTCGAGCATCGGTCGGTTCCACTCGGTCGACGCTTCCTTGATCTCGGCGACCGTCATGTCCTCGTAGCCGGCGGGCATGCCCTTGACGCGCTCGTCCTTCTCCTCCGCGGCGGCCTCGGCCTTCGGCTTGGCGGCAGCTCGGGAAGGCTTGGCCGTGCCGATCGACTCGATCTGGATCTGCGTCAGCGACGCGCGGAAACCGGTGTGGCGCTTGTACCCCGTGCGCTTCTTGTACTTCCCGATCCTGATCTTCGGGCCCTTGGTGTCGCCGAGCACCTTTGCGGTGACGGCGCCATCACCGGGATCGAGCTGCGGCGTACCGTCGCCACCCACGAGAAGAACAGTGGGGGTGAACGTCGCACCCTCGTCGTGCCGGAGCCTGTCCACGAGCAGCCGCTCGCCCTCGCGGACGCGGTACTGCTTGCCGGCAACCTTGATGATCGCGTACGTCATGGTCTCACTCCGAGGTCGACGCAGACCTGTCAGGCCCGCAAAAGCCCGGGCATGATAGCGACTACGACGCGCGGGAGCGCGAGTCGAAGTCGTCGATCCACTCGGACATCGGGACGTACTCCGGCGCCTCGGCCACCGCTACGCCCACTTCGGGCTCGAGCTGTGGATCTGGCACCTCGGCCGCTGCGACGCCCACTTCGGGCTCGAGTGGGGGATCCGGCGCCTCGTCGGAGGTCGCGGCGTCTCCGCCGTCGGTCGCCGGCTTACGGCGTTTCTTGCCACCGCGAGAGCCACGGCGCGAGCGCTTGCGCTTCGGGGGGCCATCCGTGGCGATCACCGCGTCGCCTTCGGGTGCATGCTCGACCTCGGCCGCAGAGTCGGCTTCGCCTTCGGCGTCCGGCTCGAGGACGGTCGCCTCGGCCGAGACGGTCTCGCTCGCCTCGGACTGCGTGACCGCGAGATCAGGCAACGGGACGTGGATCCGCGGTGCGGGACGTCCGTTGCTCTCGCCGTCCTCGGTCGCGGCAGCGCCGTCCACCGCGGGCTCGGTCGATCCTGCTGGCTTCTTGCGACCGCGGCCGCCACGTGTGCCGCGACGCGTTCGCTTCTTCTTCGGCTGCTCACCGGAATCCCCATCCATGACACCCTCGTCGGAAGCCGTTAGCTCCTCGGCCTCGGGCTCGTCGTCGTCGACCTCGATGGCGTCGGTCTCGATCTCGGCGGCGACGGGCTTCTTCGCGCGCGAAGCTCGCATGGGCTTCTCGGCCTCGGCCTCGAACGTGATCGGCGAGTCGACGCGAGTCTGCGCATCGGCGAGCGCCGCGAACGCGAATCCCTCGAGCACGCAGCCGACGGTGGCCGAGACCTTCTTGCCGACGAGCTTCGACGCGCCCGACACGACGACCTCGTAGCCGCCGTCGAGCTTGCCGACTCCCGCTGACGGGTCGTGCAGGCCGACTTCGACCAGCTTGAGCTCGACCGTGCCGCCCTCCTGGACAGGCGCGTCGGGGCGGAGGGTGTCGAGCTTGCCCTGGGCGATCACGTCGAAGTGGTCGAAGTGGACGTGCCCGTTCCCGCCGGCAGGGACGAGGAAGAAGCGGCGTCGGGCCGCTGCGTCGAGAGCTGCGAGGCGCGTGCCGCCCGCGCCGGCGAGCAGCGAGAGG
>JBGSXQ010000144.1:0-3476 GCA_041751315.1 Gaiellaceae bacterium
CCCACGCGGCCAGCTCGGCGACGGGGGCGCGGGCTTGATGAAGTCACGGAGGAGCAGATTGACCTTGACCGGGTCGCGTGCATGGGGCAGGTGGCCCGACCCCTCGAGGACCGTGAGCGCGGCGCCTGCGAGCTCGGCGAACCGCGCACCGGATGCGCAGGGCCGTATGGCGTCGTCGCTTCCGTGGATCACGAGCATCGGGCAGGCGATCCGCGAAAGGAGGGCGCGCACGCTCTCCTCGTCCACGAGGCGAGGTGCCAGCTGGGTCGCGACCAGCGTCTCGGCGTCCGTCTCGAGGCCCCAGCCGACCGTGTCCTCGCGCTGCTTCGTCGAGTGCGGCTCGGTGAAGCACTGCGAGAAGAAGAACTCGAGGAAGTCCTCGTAGTGCTCGATCCAGTAGTGGCGGTTCCACTTTTCCCAGTCGGTGTACTCGTCGCGCGGCTCGTCGAACTCCCGCATCGCTTGGACGCGCGGCGTCGCCGGGGGCAGGGGAAGTGCCGGAGCGATGAACACCATCTTGTCCACCCGCGCGGGGTGGTTCGCGGCGAGGTGTAGCGACCGCTCCGCGCCGCGTGACAGCGACACCACGACCGCGCGGTCCGTCGCCGTGGCGTCCAGCACCGCGATCGCGTCCGCGGCGAACTCCTCCTCACGGTAGGCGTCGGGCTCGGATGGGCGGTCGGAGCGTCCGTTCCCGCGCCCGTCGAACGTGACAACCCGGCAGTGGCGGGCGAGGTAGGGGATCTGCATCTTCCAGTGGCGCGAGTGGACGATCGACCACGTCGGCATGAGCAGGACGGTCGGCTCACCGTCGCCGTAGACCTCGTAGAACACGCGCACGCCCTCGCGCTCGACATGGCCTGTCTCGCCCGGATAGCGGGCGCGTGTCTGCTCCTGCTCCGTGCCCGTGACCAGGTCGACCGCCGTCGTCACGATCGCTTCTCGAGCCACTCGTCGATCCACACGAGGAGCGTCCGGTGCCCCGTGTCGATTCCGGAGAGGCGCTCGAGGATGATCCCCTCGTTGAAGGTCGCCACCAGGGCGACGAGGGCATCGAGCGGCATCTCGATCCCGTGCTCCTTCCGGGCCTGCTCGAGGGCGTCCGTGAGCACCCCGCGCCACTCGTCCGTCACGTGCGCGATTCGCTCGCGCAGATCCGGCTCGCTCCAGGCGAGCGCCTGCAGCTCGTACCAGACCTTCTGGTAGCCGCTCTCGAAGTCCTCGTCGAGGTGGCGCATCGCCTGGCGCCACTTCTCGATGAACGGGACGTCCGCGGCGTACATGGCCCGCTGGCGCGCGATCAGGCGCTCGGTGAACCGCTCGAGCACGCGAACGAGCAGGTGCTCCATCGATCCGAAGTAGTAGTGGACGAGCCCGTTGTTGACGCCGGCCTCTTGCGCGACCCGCCGGGTCGTGATTCGTGCGTGACCTGCCTCGACGAGCAGCCGCTCGGCTGCGTCGAGCAATGCGCTCTCCGCCTCCTGGCGGGGAGTCGGCTGCGCCCGTGCCGTCACGCGGTTGCGCCTTCTGCAACCGCGAGCGCCGCCGCGGAGAGGAGCAGGGCGACGCCGATGGGCGCGGTCAGCTTTCGGCCCCAGGCCGCATTCTTCTCGATCGCCATCACCGAAGCGAGCGCGAGCATCCAGCCGATGTTCCCTACTCCGACGGCAAACATCAACAGCATCAGCGACCAGCAGCACCCGAGGCAGAAGAGCCCGTGCGCGATACCGAGCCGCAAGGCGTCGAGACGCTCGCTGCGCCCATGCCAGCGGCCGAGGATGAAGCCTGCCGGCGAGCGGCACTTGTCGAGACAGCGGTACTTCAGATCGCTGAACTGGTACAGCCCGGCACCGAAGAGCATGGCGGCGGTGATACCCCACGCGTTCGCTTCGAGCCACCCGATCCGCTCCACCGACGCATGAATTGCCTGGTCGCCGAGATGGACGCCGGCCGCGAATGCGATCCACACGCTCAGGTATCCCGAAACGAGCAGGCCGACGAGCGAGACGCGCTGGGGCCGTTTGCGGACGAGGGCATCGAAGAACGCGATGAGAGGCAGGCTCGTCGGGAGCATCATCGCCACCGTCATCAGCGTCCACGCGGCGACGAAGAAGACGAGAAGCCGCATGTAGCCACTGCTCAGCGGTGCGACTTGGCCGACCTCCTCATGGCCCAGGAAACGACCGTACGGCGACCATTTCCAGACCGCCAGTGCGACCCACGCGAGCACGATCAGCGATCCGGTGAGCGCGACGAACAGCTTCGGTGCCCGAACGAGCGGCCAAAGGCCGACCGTCCCCGAGGGGTGACCGGAGAGCCCGGTCACCCCCGGCACGCTCGGCCGGCTCATCCTTTGAAGCGGAACGTGCCCGACACCGCGTTGTGGTCCTCGAGGTCGATCTCGAAGCCGTGCTGCGGCGCGTCGACCTTGTACGCCGACGCCTTGCCCACGTATGCGGGCGAGCCGGGAATCGTCGTGAAGATGCTGTCGTGCAGGGCGCTCGGCTCGCCGGTCGCTCCCGTGAACGGCTCCAGCTCTGCCTGGATAGCCTTCCCGATCGTCAAGCGTCCGGCGACCCCCTTGCCTTCGACCTGAAACTGGACAGGTGCGCGCTCCACGGCGACGACCTCGCCGACGAGCTGTGCCAGGTCGGCCATCGGCCCGCCCAGCTTCCCCGTCCAAACGTCGAGCAGGGCCTGTTGCTGCTCGTCCGTCGCGCCGTCGTCCACGTACACGACGATGCGCCAGTTCCCCTCGAGGATGTTGCCGGGGATGTGGGTCAGGATCGTGAATGTCCTCCCGGAAACGTCCGTCCCGTTGACGGTGCCCTTCGCGACGTGCCACGAGAGCACGCCGTCGCACGTCCCCCCGTCCGGATCCTCGCCCACCCAGCAAGGGCAAAGGATGTTGCACGTGCAGACCTCGAGCAGCTGGCCCTCGAGTGAATACGCCATCTTTCTGCCTCCTAGTCAGATGACTTAGACGTTCGACTAAGGCATTTGAGCAAAAAGAGGCCAGCCGTGTCAAGCCGGTCTGAGGTCGCTTGTCGCGACGCGCGAAGGACGCGGTTTGCGCACTGCCAAGTTCATGGAGCGTGCCGGGATCGAACCGGCGACCTCCGGCTTGCAAAGCCGGCGCTCTCCCAGCTGAGCTAACGCCCCAGGGGCCGGGTCAGTGTAGACGCCTTATGTGCCGGAGGGACTTCCGCGCAGCCCTCTGTTCTCGAGCGCTCGCAGGCTCTCGCCGAACCCGTGATCTCTCGTCGCCTCGCGCGTCTCCCGCTCCAGGCGGCGGAGCCGCTCGTCCAGCTCGTCCATCTCTGCTCGATTCGGGACGACCGGGCCGGCGTCGACCAGGCCGAGCCGTGCGTTCTCCGCCAGGGCTGCCTCGCGCGTCGCCAGGTCGGCGCTTCGAGCTGCGAGCTCCGCCTGCGTGCGTGCGAATGCCTTCTCGGCCTCGTGCAGTGCGGCGATGC
>JBGSXQ010000145.1:0-1531 GCA_041751315.1 Gaiellaceae bacterium
GCCTGCACGCGCGGCGATACTAGTCGCGCCATGGAGCGACGCAACATTGCCGGAACGGGCGCCTACGAGGCGATCGTCGGCTACTCGCGCGCAGTCGTGGCGGGTGACCGGGTGCACGTGTCCGGGACGGCGGCGAACCCCGCCGACGGCTCGCCGCCGCCCGAGGACATCTACGACCAGACGCACGTCTGCCTCGACCTCATCGGCACCGCGCTCGAGCGGGCGGGAACGAGCCTGCAGAACGTCGTCCGCACGCGGGTCTATCTCACGAACGCCGACGACTTCGACGGTTTTGCACGCGCGCACGGTGAGGTCTTCGGCGAGGTACGGCCCGCGAACACGACCGTGATCGCGGGTCTCTTCGACCCACGCTGGAAGGTCGAGATCGAAGTCGAGGCGATAGTGCCGTGACCGGCAAGCGGACGTTCCCGGCGTCGATCACCGGCAACGGATCCGCGCCCGCAGGAAGCGTCGACCGCGTGATCGAGATCCTCGGCCACGGGTCTTCCTCCGATCGCCAGCTTCGCGTGTACAGCGCGAGCCGCGATATCGTCGAGATCGCGGACGCGACCGAGGCTCTACCAGGCGAGGCATAGGTGCTCGAAGCCGGAAGCGCGGTCCCGCACGTCGACGTCTGGGTGACCATCCGCGAGGAAGCGCACCCGCTTCGCGCGGTGCTCGGCGAGGGACTGACGCTTCTCTGCTTCTACCTCTACGACTGGTCGCCTGGTTGAACGAACGAGGTGTACCTCCTGCGTGACAGGAGCGACGACCTCGCAGCCGCGGGCGTTCGGCCGTTCGCGATCTCGCGCGACTCGCCCTGGTCGCACCGCTCGTGGGCACAGACGCTCGGCGTCGACGTCCCGCTCCTCTCGGACTGGAACGGTGAGGCCATACGCGCGTTCGACGTCGCGTTCGAGCCGCTCGGGATGAGCGACGTCGCGATCCGCTCGGCGTTCCTGATCCGCGACGGCGAGACCGTCGAGGTGGCGTGGATGCTCGGCGGCGAGATGCTCGACGTCGACGCGGTCATCGCTGCCGCGGGTGAGCTCAGCGCTTAGCGCGCATGCGACGCCCGAGGTACTTTCGCCCGAACCTCCAGGCGAGCAGTCCCAAAAACCAGTACAGGCGACGCCGCATCGGAACAATGGTACCCCGCGAGGGGTCGCGTAAACCGGGTGCGCCTACGCGACGACGACCAGCTTCGTGCCGGCGCCGTCGGCCTGGCGACTCCAAGCGTCGGCGACCGAGTCGAGCGGCACCCGCTCGATCTCCATGCGGATCTCGCCCGCGATCGCGTGCTGCACGAGCCGGCGGTACTGCTCCGCGAGCTCGTCGGGAGGAACCGCGAAGTTCGTGTGGCCGAGGATCGACAGACTCTTGAAGCGCACCGCTGCAGACGCGAGCTCGGCGGTCGCGCCGGCCGACTGACCGAGATTGACGATGGTCGCGCGCGGGACGGCAGCCTCGACGGCGGCTGCCGCGGGCGCTCCCCACAGCGGATCGAAGACGTAGCTCGGGCCGTCCCCGC
>JBGSXQ010000146.1:0-6130 GCA_041751315.1 Gaiellaceae bacterium
GCTCACCTGAGTCGGTCGCGGCACCGGCAGATCGAGCTCGCGCAACGTTGCCCCAGCGGCGAGCCGACACGCAGCATCGACGAGGTTCACGCCGATCGCCTTGCTCGCGAACGGGACGGTGCGCGACGCGCGTGGGTTCACCTCGAGCACGTAGACGGTCGAGTCGGCGATCGCGAGCTGCACGTTCAGGATCCCGACGACGCCGAGCGCAGGACCGAGCCGCTTCACGACGTGCTCGACCTCGAGCGCATTCGCAAGCGTCAGTGAGGGTGCCGGCAGCACGCACGCCGAGTCGCCAGAATGCACGCCGGCCTCCTCGACGTGCTGCATGACTGCGCCGATGTACACCTCCTCGCCGTCGCAGAGCGCGTCCACGTCGAGCTCGATCGCGTTCTCGACGAAGCGGTCGAGCAGGATCGGGCCCTCGACCGCAGCCATCGCCGCCTCGAGCTGGTCGGCGTCGTAGCAGATGCGCATCGCCCGGCCACCCAGGACGTAGGACGGGCGGACGAGAACCGGATAGCCGATCTCCTCGACCGCGACGAGAGCTTGGGAGATGTCGGAGACGATCGCCCACGGCGGACAGCGAATGCCGAGCTCATCGGCGAGGCGCCCGAAGCGCTCGCGATCCTCGGCGAGGTCGATCGCCTCGTGCGGGGTTCCGAGGATCCGGTAGCCGCCCTCCTCGATCGCGCGGGCCAGGCGAAGCGGCGTCTGCCCGCCGAACTGGGTGACGACGCCGAGCGGCTGCTCGCGATCGCACACGGCGAGCACCTCCTCGGGTGAGAGCGGCTCGAAGTAGAGCCGAGCGGAGGTGTCGTAGTCGGTGGAGACGGTCTCGGGGTTGCAGTTGACCATGATCGCCTCGTAGCCGAGGGAGCGGAAGGTCTGTGCCGCGTGCACGCAGCAGTAGTCGAACTCGATCCCCTGGCCGATGCGGTTGGGGCCCGAGCCGAGGATGACGACGCGCGGGCGGTCGCCCGTGGGCGGCGCCTCGTCGGCCTCGCCCCAGGTCGAGTAGTAGTAGTTGGACGAGGCCTCGACCTCGCCCGCGCAGGAATCGACGCGGCGAAAGGCCGGTCGGATTCCCTGCTCGTGGCGGCGCCTTCGCACCTGCGCGCCGGAGACGCCGAGCGCCTCTCCGATCGTGTCGTCGCCCCAGCCGGCGCGCTTGCAAGCGGCGATGTCGCCTTGTGCGAGGACGGAGCGCGCCTTCGCGATCTCGGCGCGAAACCAGGGATGCAGGCCCTCGGGCAGGTCCTCGTCGGCGAGCGAGGGCCACGGCGTCGGCGCGCCGGGATCGAGCTCGCGCGAGCCGAAGGCCTTGAGGAAGGCCTCCGAGAAGGTGCGCCCGATCCCCATCGCCTCGCCGACCGACTTCATCTGCGTGCCGAGCGTCTGGTCGGCGCCTGGGAACTTCTCGAAGGCGAAGCGCGGGAACTTGACCACGACGTAGTCGAGCGTGGGCTCGAAGCTCGCCGGAGTCGTCTTGGTGAGGTCGTTGGGGATCTCGTCGAGCGTGTAGCCGACGGCGAGCTTGGCGGCGACCTTGGCGATCGGGTAGCCGGTCGCCTTCGAGGCAAGCGCCGAGGAGCGCGAGACACGCGGGTTCATCTCGATCACCCGCAACTCGCCCGTCTCGCGGCTGCGCGCGAACTGAATGTTGGAGCCGCCCGTCTCGACGCCGACCGCGCGGATGATCGCGGCGGCCGCGTCTCTGAGTGCCTGGTAGGCCTCGTCGGAGAGCGTCATCTGCGGTGCGACGGTCACCGAGTCGCCCGTGTGCACGCCCATCGGGTCGAGATTCTCGATCGAGCAGACGATGACGACGTTGTCTGCGCGATCGCGCATCACCTCGAGCTCGAACTCGTCCCATCCGCGCACCGATTCCTCGACGAGCACCTGCCCGATCGGCGACTCCCATAGCCCGCGCTCGACCTGGTAGGCGAGCATGGCAGGATCCTCGGCGAAACCACCTCCGTGCCCACCCAGGGTGAAGGCCGGACGTACCACGGCCGGGAGGGGGATGTCCTCGAGCTGGGAGAGCGAGGTCACGATCGTCGAGGTCGGCACCTCGAGACCGCAGGAGCGGACGGCATCGCGAAAGAGCTCGCGATCCTCGGCGCGCTGGATGACCTCGACGGGAGCCCCGATGAGCTCGACCCCGAGCTCTGAGAGGACGCCGTCTTGCGCGAGCGCGATCGCGAGGTTGAGCGCGGTCTGCCCACCGAGCGTCGGCAGCAGCGCGTCGGGGCGCTCGCGGCGCAAAACGGAGGCGACGCTCTCGGGATCGAGCGGCTCGATGTAGGTGCGATCGGCGAAGCCCGGGTCGGTCATGATCGTGGCGGGGTTCGAGTTGACGACGATGGTGCGGAAGCCCTCTTCGCGCAGGACCTTGAGCGCCTGGCAGCCGGCGTAGTCGAACTCGCAGGCCTGGCCGATGACGATCGGCCCTGAGCCGATGACGCAGATCGACTCGATGTCGGTTCGGCGGGGCACTAGCCGCGCAGCTCCTCGATGAAGCGCTCGAGGATGGGCCAGGCGTCGTGCGGGCCGGGGCCAGCCTCGGGATGAAACTGCACCGAGCGCGCGCGCAGCTCGTTGAAGTCGAAGCCCTCGACCGTCCCGTCGTAGAGGGAGACGTGAGTCGCGGCCGACTCGTCGGAGGCCTCGACCGCGAAGCCGTGGTTCTGGCTCGTGACGAGGACCCGGCCGCTGCGTCGCTCGAGCACGGGATGGTTGGAACCGCGGTGACCGAACGGGAGCTTGTACGTGCGATGGCCGGTCGCCAGGCCGAGGAGCTGGTGGCCGAGGCAGATGCCCAGGATCGGCACCCTGCCTACGAGCTCGCGCACGACCTGCGTCTCGGCGTGAAGCGGCTCGGGGTCGCCCGGGCCGTTCGAGAGAACCACGCCGTCGTACTCCGCGAGCTCGTCCGCACTCGTATCGTGCGGGCACACGGTCACGGCAGCGCCTGCGTGCGCGAGGCGCCGCATGATGGAGCGCTTGGCGCCGTAGTCGACGACGGCGACAGTGGGCGAGCCCTCGGCCGAGAAGACGTATGGCTCGGAAGTCGAGACCTCTGCGACCAGGGCCCGGCCTTCCATCCCGGGCTGCGCGCGCACCTGCTCGAGCGCGTCGGCAACGGACAGGGTCTCCTCGTCGGAGACGGCGATCGCACGCATGGCGCCCGAGTCGCGCAGACGCAGGACAAGCGAGCGCGTGTCGATCCCCTCGAGGCCGACCAGACCGCGCTCGCGCAGCCAGCGCGCCCACTCCTCGCCTCCGAGCGCACGCATGAGCACAGCCGTCGCGTGCGGTCTCTCCGACTCCGAGCGCTCCTCGGCGACGCCGTAGTTACCGACCATCGCTGCGGTGAAGCAGACGAGCTGGCCGGCGTAGCTGGGGTCGGTGACCGTCTCCTGGTAGCCGGTCATGCCCGTCGTGAACACGGCCTCTCCGGACACGGCCCCTGGCGCGCCCACGGAAACCCCTGCAAACAGGGCCCCGTCCTCGAGCAGGACGTAGCCGGAGGTGCGCTTGTGACGATCGGTTACAAGCGCGGTCATGGGCGCGTACCTTCATAGACGAGGCGGCCGTCGGCGACGGTCGCTACCACCCGCCCGCGGAGCGTCTGCCCGAGGAGCCACGAGTTCGCAGAGAGCGAGCGGAACCCGTCCTCCGTCACGGTCCACTCGTCCTCGAGAGCGAGCGCGACGATGTTCGCGCGCGCGCCGACCTCGATGGCGGGCTCGTTCAGGCCGAAGGCGCGCGCAGGGCCGCTCGACATGCGTTCGAGGAGGGTCTCCAGCGTGAGCAGCCCCGGCAGGACGAGGTGCGTGTAGAGCGCGGAGAACGCAGTCTCGAGACCGGTGACGCCGAACGGTGCCTCCTCGAACGGCACATCCTTCTCGTGCCGTGCGTGCGGTGCGTGGTCGGTGGCGACGCACGAGATCGCGCCGCGGCGCAGCGCATCGCGGAGCGCCTCTCGATCCTCCGCTGCGCGCAGCGGTGGGTTCATCTTCGTATTCGTGTCGAGCGACCGCACCGCATCGTCGGTGAGGACGAGGTGGTGCGGCGTCACCTCGCCGGTCGCAGCGACTCCGGAGGAGAGCGCATGGTCGAGCGCGGCGACCGACTCGCGTGCCGACAGGTGCATCAGGTGCAGCGGGCGACCCTCCGCCGCAGCGAGTGAGAGGTCGCGTTCCACCATCACGCTCTCTGCGCTCGACGGGTATGGGCCGATGCCGAGCTCGGCCGAGACGACTCCCTCGTGCACGTGCCCGCCTCGCGAGAGCGTGGGCTCCTCGCAGTGGAGTGCCACCCGCAGGTCGGTGAGGCCGCTGTACTGCAGCGCGCGGCGCATGAGACCGGCGGAGAGGACCGGCCGGCCGTCGTCGGTGAAGCCGGCAGCACCGGCCCGCGCGAGCTCCGCCATCTCGGTGAGCTCCTCCCCGCGCTGGCCCTTGCTGATCGCCGCCATGAAACCCGTCGGCACGGCCGCCTCCACGCCGGCACGCTCGACGAGAGCGCCGAGAACTGCCGCCGAGTCGACGACGGGGTCCGTGTTCGGCATGGCCAGGATCGCGCAGTACCCACCGGCCGCGGCTGCCTCCGTGCCCGAGCGGATGGTCTCCTCGTCCTCGCGCCCCGGAGTGCGCAGGTGCACGTGCGGATCGACGAAGGCCGGCGCGATGACCTTCGAGCCGGCGGCTCCGGGCTCGATTGCGCTGATGACGCCGTCGGTGACCGAGATCCGGAGCGCCTCGTCGATCCCCTGTGCCGGCGCGACGATGCGCCCCTCGAGAACGAGCGAGTCCGAGCGGCCGTTGCGGGCGACGAGCATCAGGCGACTCCCGCCGCGACGCGCGACTCGACCGGCGCCACGGTGAGCACGTCGTAGAGGACGGCCATGCGAACGACGAGGCCCGAGCGCACCTGGTCGGTCACGAGCGCGGCAGGCGAGTCCGCGACCCGCGCGTCGATCTCGACACCTCGATTCATCGGGCCGGGATGCATCACGACCTGGCCTTCGCGAACGCGGCGCGGCGTGATGCCGTAGAGCGCCGTGTACTCGCGCAAGGACGGCACGAATGCGTCCGCCATGCGCTCGTGCTGCATCCGCAGCACGTAGACGACATCCGCGTCCCGAATCGCGTCGATGTCGTACGACAGGTCGCACCCGAGAGCGGCGATGCCGCGTGGGAGGAGCGTCGGCGGCCCGACGAGCGTCGTGCGAGCGCCGACCAGCACGAGGGCCTGGACGAGCGAGCGGGCAACGCGCGAGTGGAGCACATCGCCCACGATCGCGACGTGAAGGCCGTCGAGTCGTCCGAGCGCGTCGCGCATGGTGTGCAGGTCGAGGAGCGCCTGCGTCGGATGCTGGTGCTTGCCGTCCCCCGCGTTGATCACGTGGGCGTCTGTGAGTCGCGCGACGAGCTGTGGCGCTCCTATCGACGGATGCCGGACGACGATGACGTCCGGCTCGTAGGCGGAGAGCGTCAGTGCCGTGTCCTTCAGCGACTCCCCCTTGTCGACCGACGAGCCAGACGAGCGGAGCGACATGGTGTCCGCGGAGAGCCGCTTCGCGGCCAGCTCGAAGCTCGCAAGCGTGCGCGTCGACGACTCGTAGAACAGGTTCACGACCGTGCGCCCGCGCAACGTCGGCAGCTTCTTCATCTCCCGATCGAGAGACGCGGCAAGCGAGCGCGCCGTGTCGAGCACGCGCTCGACGTCCGTGCGGTCGAGATCGGCGATCGAGAGGAGATGCCGCCGGGGAGGCGCGGGCGGCCGCAGCTCACCCATCTCGTCCGTCCTCAGACTCGCCGACGAGGTACACGCCGTCGCGCTCGTCGAACTCCACGAGCTCTACCTGGATCCGCTCGTCACGTCTCGTCGGAAGGTTCTTTCCGACGTAGTCCGGGCGAATGGGAAGCTCGCGATGACCGCGATCCACCAGGACTGCCAGCTGCACGCGCGCGGGCCTGCCGAACTCGAGAAGCGCGTCGATGGCGGCGCGAATCGTCCGCCCCGTGTAGAGCACGTCGTCGACCAGCACGATCGTGAGGCCCTCGATGGGGAACCCGATGCTCGTCGAGCGCACGACCGGCTGGCGGCCGGGTGGACGGCC
>JBGSXQ010000147.1:0-3800 GCA_041751315.1 Gaiellaceae bacterium
AGTCGCAGGCTCCTCCGAGGTCGACTCCCGACCGGCACCGCCGTCGAACCCGGCGGCTCAGACCGGCGGCCAGCGACTCGGCCAGGTGGCCCCGCGCGGAGTCGTCATCCCTGGAAATGGGGTCGCGATCGGGAAGGACAACGCGCCCGGCCTGAACACGAGGCTCTCCGCCACCACCCGCGCCGACGCCAAGGCGAAGGAGGCCCAGCAGCGAGCAGCAGCCGCTCGTGCTGCGCGGACCCGAGCAATCAATGAGCAGAAGCGGCGTGCCGCAGCCGCGAAGAGAGCGGCAGCCGCAGAGCGAGCCGCAGCGGCGAAAGCGGCCGACCGAGCAAGGGCCGACGCGGTGCGCACGAAAACGCCGAAGCCCACCGCCACTGCCGAAAAGCCGGCACAGAAGCCAGCCACGGCGAAAGGCCAGGCGAATCTGCAGGAGACCAGCTCCAGCGCTCCGATTGTCGAACAGACCCGTGGCGCCGGAACTGACAAGGCCGGCGGGCCTTCCGAGCGCTGACGAGCCTTTAAGGGTCTCATCCTCATTCGGGGGGTGACGGAGGTGCGGGGCACGGCCGATCTCATTCCCACGCATGCGTTTCCTCGCGGCATCTGTCTTCGCACTCGCGGCCGTCCTCGCGGCGTCCCCCGTCGCGACGTCGGGCACCCCCACCAAGGTCGAGCGCCGGGCCGCGCTCGAGGTGGCCGTCGTCCGCGAGCTGAACAAGGTTCGCGCAGTGCGCGATCTCCGTCCGCTGCGCGCCTCACCGAGCCTGCGTACGGCAGCCCGCAGTCACTCGGGTGCGATGCTCGCGCACGGCTTCTTCGGCCATGACTCCGCTGACGGAACCGACTTCAGCGCACGGATCCGGCGTCACTACACCAACCGCGGCTGGTCGTACTGGTCGGTGGGCGAGGCGCTTCTCGCGAGCCAGAGCCAGACGGTCGAGGCGAGCGCGATCGTCGCTGCGTGGCTCGCCTCGCCCCCGCATCGCGAGATCATCCTGTCGCCCTCTTGGCGCGACGCCGGCATCGGGGTGCTCTATGCATCCACTGCCCCGGACGAGTACAAGGGTTCGGAGGCCGTCGTCGTTACTGCGGACTTCGGCCTTCGAGAGGGTCGAGCGGGGCTTCCCTAACCGCTCGCAGCGCTTACGCTGCGAGCGTGTGGATCGGTGTCGCGTGCGGGTCGATCTCGGACGCGAAGCCGCGGTCCCAGCTCACGACGACGCGACCCGTTTCGTCGATCTCGTCGACGACGCCGCGGTCACCCGCGCACAATCCCGAGTCGTCGCGCGGAGCTTCGACGAGCTCGATGCGCGCGCCGATCGCGACGCCGGCACGGAGCCGGGCTGCGAGAAGTCGTGCACCCTGGGTGTCCATACGAGCCCTATCGGTTTCGATGTGCGCGGGCTTTAGCCTCTCTCGCACTGAAGGACTCGTCGACAGCCCGGCGAAGTCGAGCCGGGCCGGCGGATCGCTCCGAACTCGACGGCTTAGGGTCGGTCCGCCGGCATCGAACGTGAGGACGGACACGGATCGGTGAGCACTCCAGACCACGATCGCAGCAACGAGCGCCGTGGAGGTCTCGTCCGGCGCGTTCTCTCGTCCAGCGCGAATCCGGAGGAGAGGCTCGAAGAGCTACTCGCCATCAGGCGCGGGGAGCTCGATGAGCACGCCGCGCGGCTTCGGGAGTCGATCGCAGAGCTCGAGCGACGAGAAGAGCTGCTCCGCGACTCGCGCGCGTCCGTCGAGCGCATGCTCCGCCTCGGCACATCCGAGCTCGAAGCCCGCGAGGCTGAGCTGAGCTCCTTCGTACATGAGATCACGGAGCGCGAGACGAAGCTCGCCGAGTCCGAGCAGGACCTTGCGAGGCGTCGCCAGGAGCTCGGTGCCGTCGAGCTCAAGCGTGCTGCGATCGAGCGCCGCGAGCGAGCGGTAGAGGTGCGCGAGGATGAGCTCGAAGCGCACGCCCAGGAAGACGCGCCCCCTGATCCCGGAGACGGAGAGCTGGTCGAGCTCGCCTTCGTGCCCGGCGCCCAGTACCACCTCGTCGAGCTCGAGCCCGCTCCACTGGAGCCCGGAATGGAGATCGAGGTGGACGACGGAGCTTTCGTGGTGTCGAAGGTCGGCCGGTCGCCGCTTCCCGGCGACGGCCGCCGGTGCGCCTACCTCGTCCGGGGAACGCGCGGACGCGAGGCCGCGTCGTCTCCGGGCAGCTCGTAGATTCGCTGTGGGCGCACGGGCTCTTCCGCCGCAGCCACGACCTCGAGGCGTCGCTCCGCCTGCTGCACGAGAAACGTCGCCACGGCGATGTCGTCATCGCTGAATCGTCGTAGGCGCATCTCGTACAGCTCGATCAAGCCCCACGGCGCGCCCCGCACGTAGAGCGGGAGCATGAGCAGGGCGTTCATGCCGAGCTCGCGAAGGACGAAGGCCTCCGCCGGGTCGATGTTCTCGTCGGCGAACGAGACCGACCGAGGCTCGCGCTCACGGAGCACCTCCGCGGTCAGCGGGAAGTCCTCGATGCGGTAGGCGGTGCCGTCGCCGAGCGAAACCTCTCGTAACGCGTGCTCGGTCGAGTCCACGAGGTATTCGCCATGGACGCGAGACGCCTGACACGCTGTCGCTCCGACGACGAAGACGAGCGCCTTGCACAGCCGGTCGCAGACCGTGTGGCTCGACGACTCGGCTTCGATCGCTGCGGCGGCTGCCATAGCGTCCGCGACGATGACACCGGCCGAGTCGCTGCGCCCGCGCCGCCTCGGTTCCGTGGTGCCGGCCGGCTCGTTCTGCACCGAGGGAAGGGGCCCGCTCAGCTCACCGAACGACGCAACGCGGTTCTTCCCGGCCGACTTCGCCGCGTACAACGCCTGGTCGCCCGCGCGCAGAAGCGCCGTCGTCTTCGAGCCATCGAACGGGTACGTCGAGATGCCCGCCGAGATGTGCAGCGGAAACCCCGCGTCTGTCAGTCCTTCCGCGAGGAGGCGCCGGATCTGGGCGCCCATCCTCGCTGCTGCCTCCGCACCTGCTCCCGGCAGCATGACCACGAACTCGTCACCCCCAAGCCGCGCAGCCTCGGCGCCGTCGGGCAGCGCCCCCACGAGCACGTCGGCCACCTCGCGGAGGAGCGTGTCGCCGAACTCGTGTCCAGCACGGTCGTTGATCTCCTTGAAGTCGTCACAGTCGATGACGATGAGACTCAGGGGCTGCCTGCTCTCCATCACAGCAGCAAGCTGTCCCTCGAGCCGCTCCTCGAAGCCCCGCCTGTTGAGAATCCCGGTGAGCGGGTCGGTGGCGGCACTGCGCCGCTCTCGCTGGAGCGACGCTGCCGAATCGAGTGACGCCGCAACATGCGCAGCGAGCACGGCGGCGGTGTCGAGCAGCGTGGGATCGACGTGACCCGCGCTCGCGCTCATCCCGATGAGCGCCCCCGTCTCGCCGGCGTTTGCGCGTAGCGGGAGCCAGACCGCGGTTCGAGAGCCCCGCGGCGATCCTGCGCTCGACAGGTCGAGCAGGTGGCAGACGACGCTTGGATCTGCCTCGCCGCGAGCGCGCGCCACCTCGTCGTGCGAAAGCGGGGCCTGTGCGCCATCCTCGGCGCGCCACACTGCAAGCTCGTCGAACGAGCCGAGATCGTCCCAGAGCACGATCTGCGACGCGTCGACCGGAAGCACCCTCGCGAGTGACGCCGCTCCCAGCGCAGCGATCTCAGCTGGGTCGCGCAGGCTGCCGAGGTGAACGAACAGGCGAGCTAGGCCCGCGAGATCGAGAGTCCTTCGTTCGCGCAGTGCGGCGGCGCGCGG
>JBGSXQ010000148.1:0-3408 GCA_041751315.1 Gaiellaceae bacterium
TCGTCTCCCAGCCGATGCGCGAGAGCGGCTCGCGGCCGCCGCTCTCGGCGAGCGACGAGGCGTGGCCGAGGCGGTCGAGAAGCGCCATCTTCTCCTCGCCGTAGCGGCGGAGCGGGTGGTCGTCGGCGAGATCCTGGATCAGCTCACGCACCCGCGCCCGCAGCTGGTACGCGAAGTGCGGCGTGGCGGCCCCGACGAGTGCGTCGATGTCGTCGCGCGTCGGCTCGGCCATGGCCGGAAAGCCTACCCCGGGGTCAGACACCGAATCTTGTCAAGGCGCTTCTGTGCCGAATCAGTAACGATTGCTCGGTCGTCGACCTCCTCGGACATCGCGAGGATGTCCTGGGCGGGAGAGCTTTCCGACGAGCTCGGGGTGGTGGAAGGCCTACCCCGGGGTCAGACACCGAATCTTGTCAAGGGCTTCTGTGCCAGATCAGTAACGATTGCTCAGTCGTCGACCTCCTCGGACATCGCGAGGATGTCCTCGCGAGAGAGCTTTCCGACGAGCTCGGGGTGGTCTTGGGAGACGTGCTGCTGGACTTCGGCGACGATCTCGTCCTCGGTGTCGGCCGTCACGACACGGCCGCACTCGCAGTTGATCAAGAGGGACATCCGAGCCTCCTTCGAGTTGACAAGACGACTATGACGCGATTCGCTGGAGCCGACCTTGCGGTGACCTTGGAGGAACCTTGGCGGATGGAACAACGAGAGTGCAGCTCTGCGGGAAGCTCGTGGCAAGGCTCGGGGGCCGCCGAGTGGACGCCGAGCTTCCGGGTCGGCAGGGCAGGCTTGCCTTCGCGTACCTGGCGTTGAACCGACACCGGGTCGTCACGAGGGGAACGCTGATCGACGCGCTCTGGCCGAACGACCAGCCGGCCCTCGTCGACACGGCGTTGAGCGCGCTCCTCTCCAAGCTGCGCAAGACACTCGGACCGGAGGCGCTCGACGGTCGGGCCGAGGTTCGCCTCGTGCTTCCCGACAAGCCCTGGGTCGACGTCGAGGCTGCGTTGGAAGGCATTCACCGTGCCGAGGGCGCCGTCGGTCGCGGCGCGTGGGCGGACGCGTGGGGGCCGGCGAGGGTCGCGCTTCATATCGTGCGCCGCGGTTTCCTGGCGAGCGAGAGCGCTCCTTGGATCGAGGCGCAGCGACGCGTCAACGAGGACATCGAGCTTCGAGCACTCGAGTGCATCGCCGAGTCCAGTCTCGAGCTCGGCCCCAACGAGCTCGACTCCGCACTGCGCTCCGGGCACGACCTCGTCCGAGCCGCCCCGCATCGCGAGAGCGGATACCGGCTGCTCATGCGCGCGCTCGCGGCCGAGGGAAACGACGCAGAGGCGCTCGGCGTGTACGAGCGGCTCCGGGTACGGCTCCGCGAGGATCTCGGCGCGGCGCCCAGCCGTCCCACGCAGGACCTCCATCGCAGGTTGCTCGCCTGAGCTCCGGCCGAGAGAGGGCGCCGGCAGGCACGGGAGATGCCGTGAACGCGCTCGTGTCCATCAGTCGAGACCTTGCGGCGCGGGTCGATCGTCTGCGGTTTCCGTCGGTTGCGGTCGTCTACAACCCGCTCGTCTACGCGCGCGCACCGCACGAGGCGTACCTCGGGCGCTGGGGTACGAAGGTGCCGCGCGAGGTCGTGATGCTCGGCATGAACCCCGGGCCGTTCGGCATGGCGCAGACCGGCGTCCCGTTCGGCGACGTGGCGCTGGTGCGCGACTTTCTCGGGATCACCGGGCCCGTCGGCAGACCCCCGCACGAGCACCCGTCGCGGCCGATCCGCGGATTCGACTGCCCTCGCTCCGAGGTGAGTGGGACGCGCTTCTGGGGTTGGGCGCGGGATCGCTTCGGCACGGCGGAGCGCCTCTTCGAGCGAGTGTTCGTCGCCAACTGGTGCCCGCTCGTGTTCATGGAGGAGTCGGGTCGAAACCGAACTCCGGACAAGCTCCCGCCGGCCGAGCGGGCGCCGCTCCACGACGCATGCGACGACGCCCTTCGGGGGATCGTCGACACGCTGAAGCCGACGCTCGTCGTCGGTATCGGCCGTTTCGCCGAGCGACGCGCGCATGAAGCGCTCGGAAACGCGGCTACGATCGGCGGCATCCCGCATCCCAGCCCGGCGAGCCCGGCGGCCAACCGAGACTGGCCCGGTCAGGTCGATGCTCGCCTTCGCGACCTTGGCTTCTCGCCCGACTGAGCGCGTGACGCGCCGATAGCGTCCGGGAGGTGCGCAGGCCCACGACCGTCGAGCTGATGCTGCTCACGACGGTCATCCTCTGGGCCCTCAACCTCTCGATCACGAAGTACATCCTCGACGAGGGGGTCGCGCCGCTCACGTACTCCTTCGTCCGGTACGGGTTGGCCGGTGCGATCTTCGTGGCGCTCGCGCTGCTCGTCGAGGGCACGCTGCGCTTCCAGCGCAGGCACCTGCCGATCCTCGTCTTCACGTCGTTCACCCTCTGGCTCAACCAGATCTGCTTCGTCTTCGCGCTCGACCGCACGACGGCCGCGACCATCGGCCTGATCCTGGGCTCGATCCCGATCTTCGCCGCGCTGTACGGCGTCGCGCTGGGACACGAGCGGCTGAGCGGGCGGTTCTGGCTCGGGGCGACGGTTTCGTTCCTGGGCGTGGGCCTCGTCGCAGCTGGATCGGGAGGAGAGCTGTCGGGTGGCTACCTCGGGATCTTCCTCGGGCTCGCCACCTGCGCGACGTGGGCGGCCTACTCGGTCGCCGTGGCGCCATTGATGACGGTCTACTCGCCGTCGCGGGTGAGCGCCGTCGTCATGCCCGGTGCGTGGGTGCTGCTCGCGATCACGGGCATCCCGCAGACACGCGACCAGAGCTGGGATCTCGGCTGGGAGGTATGGGCGCTGGTCGTGTTCGCGACGATCGGCCCGCTCGTCGTCACGAACGTTCTCTGGTTCCGGTCGATCGCGAAGATCGGCCCGGCCCGTGCGACGCTGGCTGCGAACCTGCAGCCCTTCGTCGCCGCGCTCTTCGCAGTGATCCTGCTCTCGGAGCCGTTGAGCACCGTCCAGGTCCTCGGCGGGCTCCTCATTGCCTCCGGGATCCTCGTCGCACGGCGCCGGTCGTCCCATGCCCACGCGACGTAAGATCGGACGCATGAGCGAACACGACTTCATGCCGATCGACGGTTGGGACCACCTCGAGATCTGGGTCGGGAACGCGAAGCAGGCGGCCTACTTCTACGAGAACGCCTACGGCTTCACGCGCACGGCGTACGCCGGCCCCGAGACCGGCGTACGCGATCGCGCCTCCTACGTCCTCGAGCAGGGTGAGATCCGCTTCGTCCTCACGAGCGGCCTGCGCGGCGACAGCGACATCTGCAAGTGGGCTGCGACGAAGGGCGACAGCGTGCGCGACGTCGCGCTCGGCGTCCCCGACGCGACGAG
>JBGSXQ010000149.1:0-1562 GCA_041751315.1 Gaiellaceae bacterium
CCGCTCCCGACGGCGCCTCGGGGTCGATGCAGGACGAGTTCCGGGTCTACGGGCGTGACGGCGAGCCGTGCCGCCGCTGCCGCGCGACGATCACGAAGACGCGCGTCGGCGGCCGCGGCACGTGGTTCTGCCCACGCTGCCAGCCGTTCGAACGCTTGTAACCGATCGTCACAAGCGGGTCTCGCCGCGGCGCAACGGCCCAGCCCGTGCCAGCACGTGTCCTCCCTAGACTTGGCCGGATGGGACGGGTCGTCAAGACCGAAGCGGTCGTGCTGCGGTCGTTCCGCTTCGGCGAGGCCGACCGCATCCTCCACGTCTACACGGCCGATCGTGGACGCGTCGGCGCGATCGCGAAGGGCGTGCGGAAGACGAAGTCGCGCTTCGGCGCGCGGCTCGAGCCGTTCTCGCACGTCGAGCTGATGCTCCACCAGGGCTCGGGCGAGCTGCACACGGTCACCGGTGTCTCGCTCATCGACGCGCATCGGCCGGCACGGGAAGACGCCTACCGGCTCTCGGTCGGGCTCGTGGGCGCCGAGGCGATGCTGCGGCTCTTCGTCGAGGAGGAGCGCAACGAGCGCGCGTTCGAGGCGCTGACGCGGTTCCTCTCGGCGGTCGACGCCCTCCCCGCCGGTGGGCGCGGGCGCGCCGCGCTCGATCCGCTTGCGCTCGGATTCCAGCTGAAGCTCCTCTGGCTCTCGGGCTACGTCCCGCACCTCGAGAGCTGTGTCGAGTGCGAAGGCCAGGACGGCCTCGTCGGTTACCTCGCGCGTGCCGGCGGCGCGGTCTGCAGCGGCTGCGCGCCGGACGAGACCGTGTTCCTCTCGCCAGACGGCTTCCGCGGGATGCTCGCGCTCATCTGGAGCCCACTCGCGGACGCACACGGTCTCGGGCTGGGGGAGAGGGCTCTGCGAGACACACTTGCGGTCGTGGTCGCGTCGTACGAGTTCCACGGCGGCTTCCGCCTGCGCACGCTCACCGCATGAAGCGCGACCTCGACGGGAGCTACGAGCTCGACGACGATCCAGCGCGCATCGACCACACAGCGGTGCACGCTTATCTCACGCGGTCGTACTGGGCGCAGGGCCGCTCACGCGAGGTGCAGGACGCGCTGATAGACGGTGCCGCGCGGGTGGTGGGTCTCTACCACGCCGGCGAACAGGTCGGGTTCTCGCGGACACTCTCGGACGGTCACAACCAGTCGTACCTCGCGGACGTGTACGTGCTCGACGCGCACCGCGGTCGTGGCCTCGGCGTAGATCTCGTCCGGTTCTCGGTGGACGAAGGCCCGCTTTCGCGCACGGCGTGGTACCTCCATACGCGCGACGCGCATGGTCTCTACCGCAAGTTCGGGTTCTCCGAGCCCAGCGAGCGCGCGCTCGAGCGCGCTCGCACATAGACGAGGATCGCGAAGGCGGCCACGAGCGCGAGCCCGCGCAGCACCACGAGCGAGGCGACGACGGGGTCGAGCTTGCGCGGCAGGTCGAAGTAGCGCCAGGGGAACCAGATCGCGGTCGCGATCGCGGCCACCGGAAAGCAGGCGCCCGCTGCAATACCGCGGCGAC
>JBGSXQ010000150.1:0-1794 GCA_041751315.1 Gaiellaceae bacterium
GACGTCTTCGGCGTCGGCGAGCACCACCGGCCCGAGTTCGCGGTCTCCGCGCCCGCCGTCGCCTCGCGGCCGCCGCGGCGCGGACGAAGCGAATCCGGCTGACGAGTGCTGTCACGGTGCTCAGCTCGCTCTCATGGCAGGCCTCTGGGGCTCGTTCGTGGCCCTTCTCGCCGTCACCCCAGAGTCACTCGACGATGCCTACGACTGGCTGACGAGCCTCCCGATCGTCTGGGAGATCATCATGCGGATCGTCATGCTGCCCTGGACGATCGCGTACCTGGCGTACGACGCGTCGTGGGCGCACTGGCTCCGCGTGCTCGTCGTCGCGCTGATCGTGATCGTGCACCTGAGCATCACGGCCCCGCGAGCAAGCCGCTAGGAGACCTGCCACAGTGCACATCATCAACGAGCAGGCGAACACCTATCCGCTCCGCATCGAGGGCGAGCTCGACCAGCAGCTGAGCCGCTGGCTGTGGCTCGTCAAGTGGATCCTCGCGATCCCCCACTACATCGTGCTCGCCTTCCTGTGGCTCACGCTGCTCGTGCTCACCGTGATCGCGTTCTTCGCGATCCTGTTCACGGGGCGGTATCCGCGGGGCATCTTCGACTTCAACGTCGGGGTGCTGCGCTGGACGTGGCGGGTGGCGTTCTACTCGTACGGAGCGCTAGGCACCGATCGCTATCCGCCGTTCACGCTCGACGAAGTACCGGACTACCCCGCGCGCCTCCACATCGACTACCCCGAGCAGCTCTCTCGTGGCCTCGTGCTCGTGAAGTGGTGGCTCCTCGCCATCCCCCACTACGTCATCGTCGGGATCTTTCTCGGCGAAGGCGGCTACGTCGCCTCGCAGACCGACACGTGGGCCTGGGGCGTTCAGGGCGGGCTCGTCGGGCTCCTCGTCCTTTTCGCCGGCGTCGCGTTGCTCTTCACGACTCGCTACCCACGAGGGATCTTCGGCTTCGTCCTCGGGATCGATCGCTGGGTCGCGCGGGTGGCCGCGTACGCGCTGCTGATGCGCGACGAGTATCCCCCGTTTCGCCTCGACCAGGGCGGGTCGGAAGTGCCGGCGCAACCGGACCCGTATGAGCGCGAGGCGACGCTCGGCGCGGTGGAAGAAGCCACCCCGGCGCCGATCACAAAGCATGGGAGCGCCGGGGGTCGAGTGGCGCTGATCGTCGTCGGAACCCTCGTGGGCATCGTCTCCTTCGCGTTGCTCGCCGGTGGCTGCGCTCTCGTCGCCGTCGACCAGACGCAGCGCGACGCCGACGGGTTCCTCATGTCGCCCGGCCAGGACTTCTCCACGCCGACGTACGCGATCGTCTCGGAGAGCGCCGACCTCGATACGGACGGAGCGGAGTGGGCTCTCGATGCGTTCCTTGGGGCCGTTCGCATCACGAGCGAGAGCGACCGCGCCGTGTTCGTCGGTATCGGCCCGGCAGACGAAGTCGGTCGCTTCCTGGAGGGAATCGAGCATGACGTCGTCACCGATCTCGACTCGACGGGTGATCCCGAGTACACCCGCCGGCCGGGCTCCGGCACGTCTCCGGTGGTCTTCCCCGGAGAGCAGACGTTCTGGGCCGCTTCTTCGAGCGGAATGGACGAGACGCTCGACTGGGAGCCGACCGAGGGAGACTGGCGCGTGGTCGTGATGAACAACGACTCCTCCCGCGGCTTGTCTTCGGAGCTGAGCATCGGCGCCGAGCTCGACTCCGTGTTGTGGATCGGGATCGGGCTGCTCGCGTTCGGCGGGCTGCTCGCCGCCGCGGCCGCGCTCGCCATCACCGCGGGCGCAC
>JBGSXQ010000151.1:0-9743 GCA_041751315.1 Gaiellaceae bacterium
GCAGCACCTCGTCACGCTCGCTGTGGACTTGCAGCTGCTCGCGCCGGTGGTGGACGCCGAGGCGCAGGCACAGCTCCAGGAACTGAAACGCGATGTGGAGCAGGCGCTGCACGAGGCGGCGCACCTTGCCCAGCGGATCTATCCGCCGCTCCTCGACGGCCCTGGTCTGGGCTCGGCGCTCCGCGCCGCCGCGCAGGACGCAGGCATCCGCATCAGCCTCGATGTGCCGTCGACGGTGGACTACGCCTCCGAGATCGCTCGAGCCGTGTACTGGTGCTGTCTCGACGCGCTCGAGCAAGCGGGCGCGGGAGCGGCGGCGTCCGTGACCGTGCGAGAGGAGGACGCGGCTGTCGCGTTCGAGGTCGCCGTCGACACGGTCGTCTCCGGTTCAGGGCTCGGTCGGCTACGCGACCGCGTGGAGGCGCTGGGCGGCCATGTTCAGGTCGAGTTCGGGCGGGACAGAGACACGTTGATCCGCGGCCGGCTGCCGCTCTCGGTGTGACCTCAACTGCTCTCGGAAAGATAGAGGACGACTGCCGTCACCCGCTTGTGGACCGATGTCTCCCATGTGAGCCCCAACTTGAGGAAGATGGAGTGGATCACCTTCTCGACCGATCGCTCGGTCAGGAAGAGCGCCTGGGCAATCGACGCGTTGGTCTTTCCCTCCGCCATCTCGCGCAGGACATCGCGCTCGCGCGGGGTCAGCTGAGCGAGCGCCGATTCCTCGGCGCGCGCGGTCTCGGCCACCAGCGCCTCGACGACCTTAGGATCGATGACCGAACCGCCGGCCGCGACGGCGCGGATCGCGGCCTCGAGCTGTTCGAGATCGGTCACACGCTCTTTGAGGAGGTACGCGCGTCCCGCGCTGCCGCCTTCCAGAAGCGCGAGCGCGTAGCTCGGAGTCGCGTACTGGCTGAGCACGACGACACCGATCTCGGGGTGCGTCTCACGCAGCCGCTTCGCGGCCTGAATGCCCTCGTCGGTGTCGCCGGGCGGCATGCGAATGTCCGTCACGACGACGTCCGGTCGCTCCGCGTCGACTGCGGCGAGCAGGGAGTCAACGTCCTCGCTGACGGACACCACCTCGAGCTCGGGACGCGTCTCGAGCAGCCGCCGGATGCCCTCACGGACGAGGTAGTGGTCGTCGGCGAGCGCGATCCGAATCGGCATGGACTGAGAATACGCCGGTGATCCACTCTCCTCTCGTCCTGATCCTCGACGACGACCCGAGGAACCTGAGGCTCGCGAGCGACGTGCTGCGCTCGGCCGGGTTCCGGGTTCTCGAGGCGGCAAGCGGCGGCGAAGCGATCGCGATCGCGACCGAGCAGCAGCCCGACGTCATCCTGCTCGACCTTCGGCTCCGCGACATGGACGGTGTGGAGGTTGCACGCCAGCTGAAGAGCGACGCGCGAACGAAGGCGATCCCTGTGCTCGCGCACAGCGCTCTGCAGCTCGACAGCGAGACGGGCTGGCTGCAATCCGCAGGGTTCGCCGGGTCCATCCGCAAGCCGATCAGTGTCAGTGACTTTCCGGCCCAGGTTCGGAGCTACTGCAACCGATAGGTGTGGCAGCACACCACGCCGCCGACAGGCCACCGGGGTTGTAACCGATGTCACCAGCATCGTATGGTGGTAACTGTGCAACCACGGACGATGAACACTGGGGCGCATACTCGGATGGCGCTCGTCGCCTCCGCCGTCCTCGCAGCGGGTTCCCTGGCTGCCTGCTCGGGCTCGGATGGCGATTCGTCCGCCGAGGCAGTCCCTCACGTTGGCCTGATGCACGTTGGCAAGGATCACGTTCCTTCGTCGCTCGACTCGCTGACGGCGCGGCTCGAGGAGCTCGGCTGGGTCGACGGGGAGAGCATCAAGCTCACCTGGCGCAACCTCGAAGACAAGGCGGCCGCCGAGACCCAGGCCGACGTGTTCGTCCGTCAGGGCGTCGACCTGATCGTGGCATTCGAGGACGGATCGATCAGGGCAGCGCAGGCGGCAACGGCCGAGACGCAAACGCCGGTCGTCTTCCTGCACCCCCAGGATCCTGTGCGCGCCGAGCTCGTCGAGAGCCTCGCGAGTCCACAGTCGAATCTCACCGGCGTGTTCGGCCCGCGAGATCTTGTCAGCAAGCACCTCGAGCGCTACGCGGTAATGGTTCCAGGCATCGACCGCGTCTTGACGCTCGTGAACCCGGAGGATGACGGGACCACGGCGCCGCTGGAGGAGACGAGGGTTGCCGCGAAGCGCCTGGGCATCGAGCTGGCAATCCGTGAGGTCTCCAACGCCTCCGACATTCAGCAGGTCTTCCGCTCGCTACGTCCGGGCGAGGTCGACGCGGTGATCATCCTCTCGCCGTCGCTGCGCCTCTACTTCACTGCGCTCACGCTCCGCTTGGCGGCGCGAGCGAAACTGCCCGTGCAAGCACACCGTAAAGAGTGGGTCGAGAAGGGCGCGCTCTTCTCCTACGGCATGGCGCTCAAACCCCTCGGAACCGCAGGCGCGCGGTTCGTCGACAGCATTCTCGACGGCACTCCGCCGTCCGAGCTCGCGGTAGAGGAGCTGCCGGAGGTGGAGTTCGCGCTCAATCTCGCAGCCGCCCGCCGGCTCGGGATCAAGATTCCCCAGGAGATGATCATCCTGGCCGACATCGTCTACCGGTAACCGCCCGCTGAGATGGAGCAGAGCTCCGCGATCCGCGCGCGACCACGCCGACGGCTCATCCGAAAATACGTCGCGCTCGTCGCTGCACTTGTCGTCGCGGCACTCCTCACGAGCGGACTGACCGAGCTCTACTTCTCGTACCAGGACAACAAGGAAGCGCTGTTTCGTATTCAGAGCGAGAAGGCGTTCTCCGCCGCCGCAACTATCGATCAGTTCCTCGAGCCGCTCGTACGCGAGATCGAGGACGTCGCACGGCCCCCCATGGAGAGCGGGACGAGAGGTCGTGACGAGCGCGAGCTGAACTACCTGCGCCTCCTCCAGCGCGCGACCGAAGTCATCCAGGTCAGCTACCTCGATGCCTCGGGCAGGGAGTGCCTTCGGGTCTCGCCGGACGAGCTCACGATCCGGGGTTGCCGGCGCGACTTGTCAACCCAGCCGAGATTCCGAGGTGCGCGAGCGAAAGACACGTACTACGGCCCGGTGTACTTCCGACGCGACTCGCAACCTCACATGACGATCTCTGTCGCCGAGAGCGGCTCCGGGCGTGGCGTGGTCGCCGCCGAGGTCGACCTTCGCTACGTGGACACCGTGATCTCGCAGACTCGGGTCGGCACGGCGGGATACGCATACGCAGTCGACTCACGGGGGAGGCTCGTCGCCCATCCGAATACGAACCTGGTCCTGACCCGCACGAGCTTGGCCTCGCTGCCGCAGGTGGCAGCTGCGCTCGAGGGCACCGCGCCCGAGGCGCGTTCCGTGACGATCGGGCGCGACCTCGACGGACGCGAGGTGCTGAGCGCATTCCAGACCGTCGACCTGCTGGACTGGCGCATCTTCGTCGAGGAGCCCTTGAGCGAGGCGTTTGCGCCCCTGAACTCGACGATCAAGCGAACCGCCCTCCTTCTCATCCTCTTTCTCGCCCTCGCCGTCGGAACCAGCGTCGTGCTCGGCCGGCGAATGGCGAAGCCGATCGAGACCATGCAGGCTGCGGCTGAGCGAATCGGCGCCGGCGCGCTCGATCAGCGGATCGACGTCTCGTCGAACGACGAGCTCGGCGCGCTCGCCGGTGAGTTCAACAGGATGGTGGAGCGCCTGCAAGAGTCGCACGTGGATCTCGAGCAGAAAGTCGACGCGCGGACACGGGCCCTTGCGACGGCGCTCTCCGAGCTCGACGAGAAGAGCCGGGAGCTCGAGAGTGCGAGCCGGCACAAGTCGGAGTTCCTCGCGAACATGTCGCACGAGCTGCGAACGCCGCTGAACGCCATCATCGGCTTCTCGCAGGTACTGCGCGAGCGGATGTTCGGCGATGTGAACGCGAAGCAGGAGGAGTACCTCGACGACATCCTTTCGTCGGGCCAGCATCTGCTCGCCCTGATCAACGACATCCTCGACCTGTCCAAGGTGGAGGCGGGTCAGGTCGAGCTCGACGTCGCACCGTTCTCGTTGCGCGAAGCGCTCGAGAGCGGTGTCGTGATGGTGCGCGAGCGCGCAACGCAGGACGGCGTCCACGTCGAGCTCGCGGCCGATCCGGAGGTGGATGTCGTCACTGGCGACGAGCGCCGGATCAGGCAGGTGGTCTTCAACCTGCTGTCGAATGCCGTGAAGTTCACCCCGACGGGCGGGGCCGTCGGGGTGCGCACTGCACGCGTTAACGGCGAGGTGAGGGTGTCCGTATCCGATACCGGGCCCGGCATCGCCTCCGAGGATCGAGAGCGAATCTTCGAGGAGTTCCAGCAGACGAAGGCCGGAATCGAGCAACGCGAGGGAACGGGCCTCGGCCTCGCGCTCTCGAAGCGCCTCGTCGAGCTCCACGGTGGCCGGATCTGGGTCGAAGGTGATGAGGGCCACGGGAGCACCTTCGTATTCACGCTGCCTGCGAGCCCCGTCTAGCGATGCATCGCGCCCGGATCCTCGTGGTCGAGGACAACGAGAAGAACATGAAGCTCTTCCGGGACGTCCTCCGGGCGGCCGGATTCTGCACGCTCGAGGCGACGACCGGTCGTCGGGCGTTCGATCTCGCGACCGAGTTCGGCCCCGCGCTCGCCCTCATGGACATCCAGCTTCCGGACATGGACGGCATGGCGGCGCTCAGCCGGCTGCGAGCTGACGAGCGCACCGCCGCGATCCCCGTGCTTGCCCTGACTGCACAGGCCATGGAGGGAGACCGCGAGCGGTTCCTGGCAGCCGGATTCGACGGATACCTCTCCAAGCCGGTGGACATCGCCGACCTCGTTGCGACCGTGGAGCGCCACTGCAAGGGACGGCCCCGATGAACGACAACGGCGCGGCGGCGAGGATCCTCGTGGTGGACGACATCCCCGAGAACGTGCGCCTGCTGGACGCCATCCTCGGGGCCAACGGATACGTCGTCATCTCGGCGACCGACGGCCGAGCCGCGCTCGAGCTCGCCCAGTCGGCGAAACCCGATCTCGTCCTCCTCGACGTGATGATGCCGCAGCTCGACGGCTACGCGGTCTGCATGCAGCTGCGCGAGAGCAAAGAGACGGCCATGCTGCCGGTCGTCATGCTCACTGCGAGTCTCGGCTCCGAGAAGACGAGAGCAATCGAGGCCGGCGCTGACGACTTCATCACGAAGCCGTTCGATCGCGACGAGCTTTTGACGCGCATCCGGTCGCTGTTACGCATCAAGCGTTACCACGACACCATCACCACGCAGGCCGCCGAGCTGCTCGACCTCAACCGCACCCTCGAGGAGCACGTGCGAGCCCAGGTCGAGGAGATCGAGCGCTTGCGACGGCTCCAGCGCTTCCTCTCACCTCAACTGGCGGAGGCAATCGTCTCCTCTGGCGACGAGTCGATCTTGTCCAGCCATCGCCGGGAGGTCGCGATGTTCTTCGCGGACCTCCGCGGCTGGACGAGCTTCGTCGACACGGTCGAGCCGGAGGAGCTGATGCGCGTGCTCGGCGAGTTCCACGGCGTCATCGGCGAGCTCGTGAGCCGGTTCGACGCAACCGTCGGGTTCATCGAGGGTGACGGCGTTCAGCTGTTCTTCAACGACCCGATCGAGGTGCCCGATGCCGCCCTGCGTGCCGTGCGGCTGGGTTGCGCGCTGCGCGTCGAGATGGCCGAGCTGACCCCTCGGTGGCGACAGCGGGGCTACGAGCTCGACTTCGGCGCCGGCATCGCGTTCGGTTACGCCACCTGCGGCGAGGTCGGCTTCAAGGGTCGCTCGGACTACGCGGCTATCGGCGCAGTGACGAACCTCGCCTCACGACTCGCCGACGAAGCGAGGGGCGGCCAGATTCTGATCGAGCAGCGACTGTACGCCGAGGTCGAGTCAGACGTCGAAGTAGAGCGGGTGGGCGACGTCACTCTCGCGGGCTTCAGTCGGCCCGTAGTCACATTCGATGTCGTCGCCATCCGCGACGGGGTCGCCGAGCTCACCAAGGTCGAGAGCGCCTGACGAGCCCTTCCGTCACTGCCACAAGGTGTTTCGACCTCGTTCAGACGGTTTGCGTCGAGTGACCGCTACGCTGGACGCATGCTGTTCACCCGAAAGCCGACCGCGCTACCGTCCGCGGCCGAAGCGCTTCCCGGGCGCGACGATCCGATCGTCGTTCCGGGACACCACCTCGTCCTCGGCACCCCGATCGGGCCGCCGTTCCCCGAGGGAACCGAGCGCGCCTTCTTCGGGATGGGCTGCTTCTGGGGAGCCGAGCGCCTGTTCTGGCGGGCAGACGGCATGTACACGACCGCGGTGGGCTACGCGGCCGGGCTCACGCCGAACCCGACCTACCAGGAGGTCTGCAGCGGGCGCACGGGGCACAACGAGGTCGTCCTCGCCGTCTACGACACGTCGAAGACGAGCTACGAGGAGATGCTGAAGATCTTCTGGGAGGGCCACGACCCCACCCAGGGCATGCGCCAGGGCAACGACTTCGGAACGCAATACCGCTCAGGAATCTACTGGACGTCGAAGACGCAGCGTGACGCGGCCCTCGCGTCACGGGACATGTTCCAGGCCGAGCTCTCGCTCTCGGGCTACGGAGCGATCACGACGGAGATCGTCGAGGCCGGCCCGTTCTACTACGCCGAGGACTACCACCAGCAGTACCTCGAGGCGAACCCGTCGGGCTACTGCGGGCTGGGCGGCACGGGCGTATGCTGCCCGATCGGCACAGGCGTCTCGGCGACGGCCTAGCGTCCCGCCTGCTTGGTCTGCGTCGGCGCAAGCCCCGTCGCTCCCGCAAGCCGCTGCGCGAAGTAGACGGGGATGATCGAGACGATGACCACGAAGAGCGCGACGACGTTCACGATCGGCAGCTCGCTCGGCCGGAAGAGCGTCGAGTACATCCAGATCGGGAGCGTCTGCTGCGCGCCCGAAGTGAAGATAGTCACGATGATCTCGTCGAACGAGAGCGCGAAGGCGAGCAGCCCGCCTGCCAGAAGCGCAGTCCGCATCTGCGGGAACATGACATAGCGGAAGGTCTGCCAGCTGTCGGCGCCGAGGTCCGCCGACGCCTCGTCGAGTGACCCGGCCGTGCGCCGCAACCGCGCGAGCACGTTGTTGTAGACGACCACCACGGCGAAGGTCGCATGCCCGAGCACGATCGTGCCGAGCCCGAACGCCACACCCCACGGCCCGAGCACGTCCTTGATGGTCGCCTGGAGTGCAAGCCCGGTGATGATCCCGGGCAGCGCGATCGGAAGAATGATCGCGAACGTCACGGCCTCGCGGCCGAAGAAGCGGTAGCGCGCGATTGCCATCGACGCGAGTGTCCCGAGGACGAGCGCGACCCCGGTCGCGACGAGGCCCACGACGATCGAGTTCTTGAGCGCCGTACGTACTCCCTCGTTCTCGAACGCGACCGAGAACCAGCGCGTGCTCCACTGCTCGATGGGCCACCGTTGCACGACCCGGCCGTTGAACGCGTACAGGCCGATCACGACGAGAGGGAAGTAGAGGAAGGCGAGCGTGAAGGCCGAGCCGAGGCGAAGCAGCGAGCGCGTGAGGCGGGACTCGACCATCAGAGCGATTCGAAGGCTCCGAGCCTTCTGGCCACGACCAGGTACCCGACGATCACGGCGATCGGCACCATCGCGTACGCGGCGGCGATCGGAAGCGCCGTGCCGTACTCGCGGTAGATGACCGTGCCGATGAACTGGTCGCTCGCGATCAAGGTCGGCGCGATGTAGTCGCCGAGCGTCAGCGAGAACGTGAAGATCGAGCCCGCGACGACGGCAGGGAAGGCGAGAGGCAACGTCACGCGGAGGAAGGTCCGCAGCGACCGGCCGCCGAGATCGGCCGACGCCTCGAGCAACGAGCTCGGAATGCGCTCGAGCCCGGCGTAGATAGGAAGCACCATGTACGGCAGCCAGAGGTAGGTGAACACGAGCCACAGGCCGATGTTCGAGCGCCCGTCGAACTCGAGCCCGAACGGGTCGAGGAACCAGTTGATGACACCCTGTCCGGACAGGATCACCTGCCATGCGTACGCCTTCACGAGGTAGCTCCCCCACAGCGGCATGAGCACCGCCACGACGAGGAGGTTCCTCGTCCGAGCAGACGCGATGCGAGCCATGTAGTAGGCGAGCGGGAAAGCGAGCACCGCGCAAGCGAAGGTCACCGCCGCGGCCATCGTGATGGTCCGCACCGCGACGTCGCGGTACACGGGCGTCTCCAGGATCCGACGGAAGTTGTCGAGCGTGAACTCGTGAACCAACGCTCCCGTGAACGAGTCCGAGGTCCAGAAGGCCGAGAGGAGCAAGACGACGAGGGAGCCGAGGTAGACGAGCCCCAGCCAGAGACCGGGTAGCGCGAGCAGCCCCCACAGGCGGATGCGTGGATGGCGGTAGAGAAAGGTCGAGAGGCGCCGCCCAGCGCCGTGCCGGGGCGGCGCCTCTCCGATCGAGACCGAGGTCACGAGCGTTGCCTCGGTTCGAGGACTACCCTCGGATCTCCGTCCAGGCTGCTTTCCAGTCGGCCTGGGTCACACAGGTCGTCTCGTCGTCGTCGTCCTTGCACGTCTCGTCGGGCGTCGTCCAGTAGTAGACGTCCTCCCACCACGACTCGTCATCCGCGTGGAAGTCGTCGCAGTGGTTCGGGTTCGTCGTCAGGTCGCACGCCTTGAGGTTCACGGGTGCCTCGCCGAAGCCCTCGGCCACGGCTGCCTGCGCCTCGGGCGACGCCATGTGATCCATCCAGAGGTACATGCAGTTCGGGTTGGCGGCCGTGGACGAGACCATCCACGTGTCCGACCAACCGGTCGTCCCCTCCTTCGGCTTGATCGCCATGACGGGGACGTTCTCCTTCTGCAGCGCGAGGTACTGGTACGGCCACGTCGTCCCGACGACGCTGTCGCCGTTCGTGAACGAGCCAATCTGCTTCACGACGTCACCCGGCCAGTACTCGCCGACGTTGGCTGCCTGCTTCTTCAGGAGCTCGACAGCTGCGTCGAACTGCTCCTGCGTCAGCTGGTACGGATCGTCGATCCCCAGGTCGGGCTGAGTCGCCTTGAGCCACACGGCCGCATCGGCGATGAAGATCGAGTCGTCGTAGATGGAGATCTTGCCCTTGTACTTCGCCTGCTCCGCCTCGTCCCAGATCACGGCCCAGGAGTCCGTGGTCTCGGGAACCTCGTCGGTGCGGAACATGAGGTAGTTCGGACCGCGCCCGTGCGGCACGCCGAAGGCCTGCCCGTCGAGCGAGTTGTAGTCCTGATCCTTGATGCCTTCCTGGATGTCGGCGAAGTTCGAGATGAGCTCCGTGTCGACAGGGGCGACATCGCCGGTCGCCATCATGCGAACGGTCGCATTGCCGGAGAACGAGCCGCCGTCGTACGCGCCCGTCTGCATGAGGCTGATCATGTCGTCCGAGCTCGAGCCGTCCTTCGTTGCGACCGTGCACCCCGTGGCAGCGGTGAACTCGTCCGTGAGCACCGCGTATCCCGGCCAGATGACGAGGTTGACCTTGCCCTCCTCGCGCGCGAGCTCCGCGATCTCCTCGGTCGACGAGCCAAGGCCCTCGATGGCCGTGTCGCCGCCGCCGTCGTCGTCGCCGCCGCAGCCCGCCGCGACGACGCTGTCGCCGTTCGTGAACGAGCCAATCTGCTTCACGACGTCACC
>JBGSXQ010000152.1:0-7837 GCA_041751315.1 Gaiellaceae bacterium
TGCGCGGGCTCGGCGCGCACGTCCGAGAGGACTCGCTCGCGTAGCGCCGGGCTCGGTGCCGGTCCGGAAGCCGCCACCGCGAGCGCTTCCGTCGTCTCCCAGAAGGAGGCGAGCTCGTGCTGGCAGGGCTCGCACGTCGCGAGGTGCGCTTCGTACGCGCGACGCTCTTCGGCGTCGAGGGCGTCGAGCGCGTAGCCCGCGGTCAGCTCGTGAGTTCCGGTTTCCATGATCCTTGATGCGTGGAGTCGTCGAGGAGATCGCGGAGCCGCGACAGGCCCGCGAACATCCTGCTCTTGATGGTGCCCAGCGGCACGCCGAGCCTCTCGGCGAGCTCGGACTGCGAGAATCCACCGTAGTACGCGAGCTCGAGGGCCTCTCGCTGGACGTCGGGGAGCTGCTTGAGCGCCGCCTGCACGCGTTCGCGCTCGAAGCGCAGCCAAGCAGCCTCCTCCGTGTCCTCGGTCGAGGCCCCGGCCGCGTCGTCGTCGAGCATCGGATCCGTCTGTCGGCGTTCCTCGCGCCGCACGAGATCGACCGCGCGGCGGTGCACGAGCGTGAGAATCCAGGTGCTCGCCTTCGCGCGCTCGGCGCGGAACGTCGCTGCGCTGCGCCAGACCTGGAGAAACGCCTCCTGCACCGCGTCCTCAGCATGCCGCTCGTCGCGGAGGACGCGGAGCGCGAGGCCGTACGCGATGCGGCTCACCCGGTCGTAAAGCTCGGCAAGGGCGCCTTCGTCGCCTCGCGCGACTAGTGCGACGAGTGCCTCGTCGGACAGGTGAGCGTGGTGCTTGCGCATGGCGAACCGGTTCTCCGGCGCAGGCAACGCTAACACGGGCGATAGAGCCATTGCTCCCATGGCACTGCTTCGTCGGATGTGAGGTTTCGGTTCAGATCGAGGTTGAAGCGAACCGGGCTCCGCGTCAGTCCGAACAAGGGCCGTTCCGGAAACCTAAGAAGGAGTTCAGATGCACAGAGGGATCACAGTGGTCGCCGCCGCAGGGTTGCTGACCGTAGCGGCCGTCGTCGGCGCCACCACACTCGGTCCCGGGAACGGCACCGCGTCCAGCCACCGCGAGGCACCCCTGATCGCGGAGGACCCGTCGGCGGACTTGACCGACCTGTACGCGTTTCGTAGCCCGGACAAGCCGAACACCGTCACGATTCTCGCCAACGTCATTCCGGCCGAGGATCCGGCAGCGGGACCGAACTGGTACACATTCTCGCCGAGCGCGCGCTACAACCTCAAGATCGACACGAACGGGGACGCGCGTCCGGACGTGACCTACCAGTTCCAGTTCCGCACCAAGACCGGCCCGTTCTTCCTCGGTGACACGGCACAGCCGTTCACGGTGACTCGGGTCGCGAACGGAAGGTCGCGGGTAGTGGCCCGCGGAACCACTCCGCCGAACAACATCGGCCCTCGCTCGACCCCGAACTACCGCTCGCTCGCCGCGAAGGGCGTCGTGCCCGTCGCCGGTGGTGGGAGCGCGTTCGCCGGTCAGAGAGACGATCCGTTCTTCGGCGACATCGGCGCGATCTTCGATCTCGTCGCTATCCGCAAGGGCACGGGCAACATGGGCGGCGGGAAGGACTTCTTCGCCGGCTACGGCGTCCATACGTTCGGCGTTCAGGTTCCGATCGCGGCTCTGGGCGCGAAGAACAACACGATCGGCGTCTGGTCGTCCGTCGACCGGAGGAAGATCACGACCCGGACTACGACCGGCGTACGTAACTCCGGCGCCTGGGTGCAGGTGAATCGCCTCGCCAATCCGCTCGTCAACGAGGTCATCATCCCGACCGGCCTCAAGGATCAGTGGAATGGCCTTCAGCCGTGGCAGGAGGGTCGGTTCGTGAAGTACTACAACGAGCCGATACTTGCGGCGGTCATCAACCAGCTGTACAAGCTGGGTGTTCCCGAGAAGGGCCGCGACGACCTCGCCGCGGTGTTCCTCACCGGTGTCCCGCAGCTCAACTTCACCGGCCCACGGCTGGCTGAGGTGCTCCGCCTGAACCTCGCTATTCCGGTCACGAGCAAGCCGAACCGGATGGCTGTCCTCGCGGGCGACAATCAGGGGTGGCCGAACGGCCGACGCCTCGGTGACGACGTCATCGACATCGCCGAGCAGGCGGTCGGCGGCTTCCTGAAGGGGACGAAGCTCCCGCTCGGGGATGGCGTGGACACTGACGATCGCGGGCTCCTCGGATCCTTCCCGTATATCGCGGATCCGCAGTCGGGCTTCGACAACACGAAGGGCAAGTAGACACTCGGAGCGGCCTCCAAGCCGCCGACCGATTCTCGCGGAAGGGCCGGCATGCCGGCCCTTCCGCGTTCCGAACCGATGGAGCTCGCCCGGCGAACAAATCCCGTGAAGCGCCGTGTAGCCCTCGTCGTCGTCGCGCTCGCCGTTCTCGTAGCACCGACGGCCGCGAGTGCGCATCCGCTCGGGAACTTCACGACCAATCGCTACGACGAGGTGGTCGTGTCCGGAGACCGGATCTACGTCCACGCCGTCGTCGATCTCGCGGAGATCCCCACGTTTCAGGCAAAGCCTGACGTGGAGCGACTCGGGCGCGCGGTGTACGTTCGCACGCTGGTGGAGGAGATTCACGACGGACTATCCGTCTCCGTCTCCGGTGAGTCGAGGCCGCTTCGAGTGCTGCGCCGTTCCCTCGTCTTTCCCGACGGTGCGGCTGGGCTTCGAACGACCCGGCTGGAAGCGGTGTTCGACGCGGGCCCGGCACCGGCTCAGGGCACCATCGAGCTCCGCGACGAGTCGTTCCCGGGTCGGGTCGGCTGGCGCGAGATCGTCGTCTCCGCGAGTCGCGGGGCCGCGGTTGCAACTGCCGACGTACCCGCCGAGAGCGTGAGCGACCAGCTTCGGACCTACCCGACGAATCTCCTCGACAGCCCTCTCGAGATGCGCGTCGCCTCTGCCAGCGTGCGCGCCGGCGACGCCGCTGGGAGCCCTCCCGCGATCGGACCGGCCGGATCGGCTACGCAGGCGGCGACGGTTCGGGACAACAGCCCGGGCAGCCGATTCTCCTCGTTGATCGAGGAACGAGATCTGAGCCTTGGATTCGTGCTCCTCGCGCTGGTTCTCGCGTTGTTCTGGGGTGCGGCTCATGCGCTGTCGCCAGGGCACGGCAAGGCGATCGTGGCCGCATATCTAATGGGGACGAAAGGCCGTCCGCGCGACGCATTCGCGCTGGGCGGCATCGTCACCGTGACGCACACGATCGGAGTCTTCGCCCTCGGCCTCGCGACGCTCGCACTCTCGGAGTTCATCGTTCCCGAGGATCTCTACCCGTGGATGAATCTCGTCTCCGCTCTGCTCGTCGTCGCGGTTGGAGTGACGGTTCTGCGCCAGCGCTTCCTCGTCGCGGCCGGTCGCCGTGATGGCGCCCATCACCACCGTCGCGCCCACGGGCACCATCACCACAGTGGGATGACGGACGAAGAGCACGCCCGCGCCCACCTTCCGGAGAAGGGAACGGGGAAACGCGGCCTGCTTGCCGTAGGGATCTCGGGAGGTCTGCTGCCCTGTCCGACGGCGCTGGTCGTCCTCCTGGCGGCGATCTCATTGCACCGCGTTGCCTTCGGTCTTGTGTTGATCCTGGCCTTCAGCGTTGGTCTCGCGTCGGTGGTGTCTGCGATCGGCCTCCTCGCGATCGGTGCGCGGGGCACCTTCAAGCGAGTGAGCTTCGAAGGGCGAATCGTGCGAGCTCTCCCGGCAGTGAGCGCGCTGCTCGTCTTCGGAATCGGGATCGTCATGACGGCCCGCGCGCTCCCGCGCGTCATCTGAACCGATACGCTCGTACTTGCGAATGAGTCGCATCTGATGCGATCGAATCGGACATGAGAACGAGTGTCAGGAAAGCGGCAGCGGCGGTGATCGGTGCGTGTACGGTCGCTGTGGCCGCCGGATGCGGCGCCGCCGCAAACGCGGACTCCGGAGAGAGGCTCGCCGTGGCCACGACGGTCGCACCGATCACGAGCATCGTCTCGAGCATCGGAGGCGACCGCGTGAAGATCACCGGCATCGTCCCGGAGGGCACCAACTCCCACACCTTCGAGCCCGAGCCGAGCGTCGCCGAGCTGCTGTCCTCGGTGGACGTCGTCTACCTCAACGGCCTTGTTCTCGAGGAGCCGACGAAGGAGCTCGCCGTGGCGCATCTGCAGCACGGGGCAGAGCTCGTCGAGCTCGGAGGCGAGTGCATCGACGAGCGGGACTGGATCTACGACTTCTCGTTCCCGCGGTCAGGGGGAAAGCCCAACCCGCACTTGTGGACGGATCCGGCCTACGCCCGTTGCTACGCGCAGGTAACGCGCGACGACCTCTCCGAGCGCGATCCGTCGAACGCCGCTTACTACGCCGAGAACTACGAGGCATTCGCGGCCATGATCGACGAGCTCGACGCAGCGATGCGGACGGCGTTCGCCACGATTCCGAAGCGCGAGCTTCTGACGTATCACGATGCGTTCGCGTACTTCGCGAAGGACTACGACTGGAAGGTCATCGGGGCGATCCAGGTGTCGGACTTCGAAGATCCGACGGCGAAGGAGGTCGCGGCGCTCATCGAACAGGTGCGCGAGAGCGGTGTCCCCGCGATCTTCGGGTCCGAGGTGTTCCCGAGCCCGGTGCTCGAGCAGATCGGCAAGGAAGCCTGCGCGCGGTACGTGGACGTTCTCCGCGACGACGACCTTCCTGGCGAGCCCGGCGATCCCGAGCACTCGTGGGCCGGTCTCATGCACTTCGACTACGTGACGATGACCGAGGCGCTGGGCGGTGACGCGACGGCACTGGAGGCGTTCACACCGACCACCGTCGCGCCGGACGAGGCCGAGTATCCGCAGTGACCGACTCTCCTCACCTCGTCCGGCTCGAGTCCGTCACGTGTCGATACCTCACCGAGGCGGTTCTGAGCGGGCTCGATCTCGACGTCGGGCGTGGGGCGATGATCGGCGTCGTCGGCCCGTCGGGGTCGGGGAAGACGACGCTGCTCCGGACGATCCTCGGCTCGGTGAAGCCCGTCAGCGGGCGTGTTCGCCTCGCGAGTGGGCTTCGGCTCGCCTACGTGCCGCAGGTGGAGACGGTCAACTGGTCGTTCCCGGTGACTGTCGGCGAGTGCGTCCTCATGGCGCGCACGGGCCGGAGGCTCTTGCCCTGGGCGAGTCGGGTCGAGCGAGCAGAGGCGCAAGCGGTGCTCGAGCGGCTCGAGATCGGAGAGCTCACGGAGCGGCACATCCGCGAGCTCTCGGGGGGCCAGCAGCAGCGCGTCTTCGTTGCTCGCGCGCTCCTTCGGCAGCCCGATCTCCTGCTCCTGGACGAGCCGACGTCCGGGGTCGACGCGCGCATCCGGCACGAGCTGCTCCACCTGCTCGGGGAGCTCAACGCCGAGGGGCTCACGATCCTGCTCACGACTCACGACCTGAACGGCATTGCGACGCACATGCCGACGCTCGTCTGCCTCAACCGACACGTCGTCGCCGTCGGGTCTCCGCTGGAAGTGCTCACCCCGGCGACACTCGAGCAGACCTTCGGCGCCCCGATGGACGTTCTCGTCCACCACGGCGTCTGCATCGTCGTCGACCAGCCGCATACCACCGCGCCTCCGGACGACGTCCCTCGCCTCGAGGAGGCCGTCGCGTGATCCACGAGCTCCTGCAGCCGTACGAGTTCGAGTTCTTCCGTAACGGGCTCGCCGTCGCGGTCATCGCGGGTGCACTCTGTGGGCTCGTCGGTGTCTTCGTCGTGCAGCGCGGGATGAGCTACATCGGCCACGGGCTCTCGCACGCGATCTTCGGCGGCTTCGCCGCGAGCGCGCTGCTGGGAGTGAGCATCTTCGTGGGCGCCGGTATCTGGGGCATCGCGTCGGCGCTGGCGATCAACGGCGTCACGCGTCGCGGGCGAATCGGCGCGGATGCTGCGATCGGAGTGATCACCACAGCGTCGTTCGCTCTCGGGCTTGCGCTCTTCGCTCTCTTCGGCAGACGTGGGCAGAGCTTCGACGCGGCGCTGTTCGGCAGCATTCTCGGCGTCTCGACCACTGACGTCCTCGTGCTCGCAGGCGTGGCATTGTGCGCGACCGCAGTGGTCTTCTTCCAGTACCGACCGCTCCTCTTCACGACCTTCGATCCGGAGGTCGCAGAAGCGTCGGGTATCCGCACGGCTCGCGTGGAAGCGCTCCTCATGGTCGTGCTGGCGCTCACCATTCTGTCGACCATGCAGGTGCTTGGCGTCACCCTCGTCGCAGCGTCGATCGTGATCCCGGCGGTCGTCGCTCGCATGCTCACCGACTCCTTCGCCCGGATGCTGATCCTCGCGACAGGAATCGGTGCGGCGTGCGGCCTGATCGGCATGAACGCGAGTTACCACGCGAACGTCCAGTCAGGCCCGACCATCGTCCTGACCGGCGCCGCGTTCTTCGTCGCGGTGTTCGCCTGGTCGTCTTTGCGGAGCGAGGTTCGCCGTCGCTCTCCGGTCGCGGCGTAGCCTGCGGAGTTCCGATGACTCACTCGACGCCGGGCCACACTGACTGCGGCCACAGCCACGCCGCCCCGCCGGCCTCTGCGCTGAAGCAGCGGGGACGGCGCCTTACGCGCCAGCGCGCCGCGATCTGGGAAATCCTCACGGCGGCTCCGGATGCCCACCTCGGCGCCGACGTGATCGCCGCTCGCGTGCAGGCGCTCGAGCCGGGTGTCAACGCATCGACCGTGTACCGCTCGCTCGACGTCCTCGTCGAAGAGGGGCTCGTCCGGCGGACGGATCTCGGAACCGGGCGCGCAGTCTATGAACCGGCCCACGAGCACCTCCACCACCATCTCGTCTGCGAGATCTGCGGCTCGGTGACGCACGTCCACGACGCCGCGCTCGGCGACGTCGCGCTCCGGCTGGAGTCGCAGCTCGGTTTCCGGCTCGGCGATCGCGAGGTGACGTACTTCGGAACATGCGCCGCATGTCCCGCCGCGGAAGCGTGAGAAGTATCCTGACGCGACCTCGTCGACCGAAAGGACGCCATGAGCGATCACCCGCACGACGACGCGCACAGCCATGAGCACACTCATGCCGACGGGTCCACGCACGACCACGAGCACGACGACCACGAGCACGTGCATCACGGGCACGAGCACACCCACGACGACGGGACGGCGCACGCCCACGAGCACATGCACGACGCGGGCGCGGAGCAAGAGCACGACCACGAGCACGGGTCGAAGAAGGGCTCCCTCAGCCGCTTCTTCGGCGGCTGACGCTCTCTAGCCGAACGTGAACGCGTAGGCGGCGACGCCCGGTGAGAAGCGCACCTCGAGCTGCCCACGCGTGAGCTTGGGAAAGCGGGCGAGCGTGCGCAGTCGCGGGAGGCCCGAGACCGCGACGCGCCGGAGCCTCTGCCCCTCGACGCGTACGTCCACGGTGCCCTCGCCTTCGAGCACGAGGAAGGTGTCGCTGGCCTGGAAGAAGCCCTGACCGGGGCGGTAGGCTCCTCGCCCGTGGAGCAGCTCCTCACCGTCGACGACGCCGAGCGCCTCGCCGAGCAGGCCGTCACGCCCGAGGCCTGGAGCTACATCGTGGGTGGCGCCGGCGACGAGCGGACGCTCCGCTGGAACCGCGAGGCGTTTTCGCGCTACCGGCTCCGGCCGCGTGTGCTCGTCGACGTCTCGACCGTCTCGACGGAGACGACGGTGCTCGACACGCCCGTCTCGATGCCTGTGCTCGTTGCGCCGATGGCGTTCCAGCAGATCGCGCACGAGGAGGGGGAGGTGGCGATGGCGCGCGGGGCGGCCGCCGCCGGGACGCTCATGTGCGTCTCGACCGTGGCGACGGCGACGCCCGCG
>JBGSXQ010000153.1:0-2116 GCA_041751315.1 Gaiellaceae bacterium
CTCGGCCTCGGCCTGGCCGCGGCGAGCGTCGTCGGCTGCGTGCTCTACGTGCTGCTGCTCGCGCTCACGCGTCCGTCGGGCCTGCTGCGGTCGTGGCGCTATCTCCGGGCGCTGCGCTAAGCGTCAGCCCGTCTTGCGCCAGCGTAGGCCCGATCCACGGCGGTAGAGGCCCACGAGCGCGAGCCCCCCTCGGGTGCTGAAGACCCGGTGCCGAGCCGAAGCCGCGGCGCGCTCGATCGGCGGCAGATAGCGAAAGGTCATCCGCCCCCCGAGACGGCTGCCGTCCCAGTCGAAGGGCGGCGGGTCCTCCGCCAGCTTCCTCACGACGACGGTTCGATACCCGACAGCACCCTCGACCTGCCAGCCGTCCGACTCGCGGACGTAGTCGAGGACGGTCGTCACGGGCGGAAGGTACGCGTCGTCCAGCAGCATCCGGCCGCCTACTTTCAGGCGAGGCGCGAGGTGCCACCAATCGAGGATCGGGTATGGGAACCCGTGCGCTCCGTCGAGCAGCGCGAGATCGAACGCTGCTGCGGCGAGCCGCGGGAGCACGTCGTGCGAGTAGCCGACCTCGAACGTGACGCCGCTACTCGAGATGCCGAGCTCGTCGCAGGCGCTCCGGACGCGCGTCTCCTCGTCGGGATCGGGGGTCACTGCGACGTGCTTCGCTCCGGCGGACGCGAACACGATCGTGCTCGCACCGGATCCCGTCTCGACCGTGGTCATCTCCGGGCGCACCTCGCGCTCGAGCCAGTCGAGCGCCGGCCACGCGAGCCCCCAGTACTCGTCGCCCGCACCGTGGATCCCGGGAGGCGCCTGCCGCAGCCGATCGGTGAGGGTGCCCGCCATCGCCCGAACGTTACGACACGCCGCGGGTGAGCCCGAGTGTCTTCAGGCGAGCTCGGCGTAGACGTCGTCGTGCGCCTGCGCGGTGTCCTCCCAGGAGAACTCTGCCGCCCGTGCGATGCCTCTTGCTCGCCACTCGTCCGGACGATTCAGGATGTCGTCGACGGCATCCACGATCTCCTCGACGGAGGTGGGGTCGAAGAGCCTCGCCGCGTCGCCGCACACCTCCGGGAGCGAGGCGGCATGCGAGCTCGCGACGGGACACCCACATGCCATCGCCTCGAGCGGCGGCTGCCCGAAGCCTTCGTACAGGCTCGGAAACACGAGCCCGGAGGCCCTGCGGTACAGGTCGCGCAGCTCGACGAGCGGGATGTGGCCCAACGAGCGCACGCCGTGTGGCGTCGGCGGCCCCTCGTACGCCGTGAGCAGGAGCTCGACGCCCGGATGCCGACGGCGGACCTCGCCGAAGGCTGCGAAGAGCCGCTCGTGGTTCTTGTGCGGCCAGGCGCGGGCGGGATACAGGAGGAAGGGCTCCCTGGGTTCGTCGCCCGGCGAGAAGACGTCGTGATCGAGGCCGAGGTGGATCGGTCGCACGCGGTCTTCCGGCACGCCGAGGCGCTCGCTGACGTCCCGTGCCGAGTAGTTCGAGATCGTGATGACTCGCTCGCTCTGCTCCACGGCCGACCTGTACGCGGCGCGCCGGTACGAGCGCTCCGCCCGTGAGAAGAACGTCGGCAGATGCTCGTGCTGGAGATCCAGGATCGTCGTGACCAGCGCCTGTCGCCGGAGCCGAGGGATCGGGATCGTCAGTGGGAAGTGGACGACGTCGAGATCCGCGAAGCGGCGGCGAAGGTGGCGCCCGCGCACGGTTCCCTCGACCATCGCTACGATGCGCCCCGGCATCGAGGTCGACGCGCGATACTCGCCGACGATCTCTCGCGGAAGCCCTTCGACGTCTCCGGCGATGTGCGGGAGGAGCACGCGATACTCGTGCCGTCCCACGCGCCCGAGAGCTCGGACGAGCTCACGGGCGTACGTCTCGCTTCCACCGGAGATCTGAGGAACGAGCGTGAGAAGGCTGATTCCGACCCGCACCGCGGTTTTCAGGCGCCCGCGCTCGACCCAGCCGTGCGATAGACGTCCTCGTGTCGTCTCGCCGTCTCGTCCCACGTGTACCCCGCGGCCCGAGCGAGACCGAGCGTGCGCAGCTCGTCGCGCCGGGTGTCCGTCTCCACGATCGCGGCGGCCATCGCATCGACGTCCGTCGGAT
>JBGSXQ010000154.1:0-4101 GCA_041751315.1 Gaiellaceae bacterium
GATCGCCGGCGGTGTCGACACGCCGGTGGCGCGGGCGGCGCTCGCGTCGTTCCAGCCGAACACAGTCGTCGCGGCAGGCCCATCCGAGGAGGTGCCGCTCCTCGCCGGGAAGGGCCTCGTCGACGGGAAGCCGGCTGTCTACGTCTGCGAGCGGTTCGTGTGCCAGATGCCGGTTACGGACGTGTCCGAGTTGACCGTCTTGACACGAAGAGCTAGTTAGCTAATGTAGCTAACATGATCATGGTCAACATGCACGAGGCCAAGTCGCGCCTCTCCGAGCTCGTCCGGATGGTCGAAGCAGGGGAGAAGGTCGTCCTTGCCCGAAACGGCACACCAGTCGTGGAACTCGTGGTCGTGGCTCCGCCGACAAGGCGCGAAGGCGGCCTCTGGAAAGGCGAAGCGTGGATCTCGCCGCACTTCGACGAGCCGATGCCCGATCTCGAGAAGCTGTTCTCCGGCGAGTGAGGCTCCTTCTGGACACGCACGTTGCGCTGTGGTGGTTCAACGATCCGACGCGAGTACGGCAGGCCGCGCTCGAGGCGATCGAGGATGGCGCGAACCAGGCGATCCTGAGTGCCGCAAGTGTCTGGGAGGCAGGGATCAAACAATCGCTGGGCAAGCTCACTCCACCTCGCTCTCTCGCTGAGTCCGCACGCCTCCAGGGCCTCATCGAGCTCCAGATCTCCTGGGAGCACGCGACTCTCGCCGCCGAACTTCCGCTCCTCCACGGTGACCCTTTTGACCGCATCCTGGTTGCCCAGGCAGTAGTAGACGACCTCGTCCTCGTGACGCGCGATCCGCTCATGCAGCAGTACGACGTCGCGACGATGCCCGCCTGAGTGCGCGCGGATCTCTCCCATGCGGAGGGTAAGGCGTCTACCCTCGGGTAGCGTTCCGCCCCATGACGACCACCGAGCTGACGGGTGCGGAGAACGTCGCGTGGGATCTCTCCGACCTCTACGAGTCAGGCGACGACCCACGCATCGAGCAGGACGTCGAGGAGACCGACGCCGCGGCCGCGGCGTTCCGCGAGCGCTACTACGGACGCGTCGCAGAGCTGAGCCCCGCCGAGCTGCGCGGGGCGATCGAGGAGCGCGAGCGCATCGAGTCGAGCTTCACGCGCGCCATCTACTACGCGCACCTCTCGTTCTCCACCGACATGAACGACGCCGCACGCGGCGCGCTCGTCGCCCGCCTCACGGAGAAGGGCGCGACGATCGACACACAGCTCCTCTTCTTCGGCCTGGAGCTTGCGGCACTCGACGACGCGGCCGCCGATGCCCTCGTTGCGAGCGACGAGCTCGAGCACTGGAGACACTGGCTTCGCACGATCCGCAAGTTCCGCCCGTACGTTCTCACCGAGCCCGAGGAGAAGATCCTCACCGAGAAGTCGGTGTCGGGCTTCTCGGCGTGGGACCGCCTCTACGACGAGCTTCTCGGGGCGATCAAAGTCGACCTCGACGGCACGGAGATCGGCTTCGAGGAGGCGATGGCGAAGCTCTACTCGCCCGATCGCGATCTCCGTCGGCGGGCCTCCGAGGGCGTGACCGCTGCGCTCGAGCCGGGCCTGCGCACGCGCACGTTCGTCTTCAACACCATCGCTGTCGACAAGTCGGTCGACGACCGCCTGCGTGGCTACTCGTCCTGGATCTCCGCGCGGAACCTCTCCAACGACACGACCGACGAGGCGGTGCAGGCTCTCATCGACGCCGTCGTCGGCCGCTACGACGTCGTCCAGCGCTATTACACGCTGAAGGCGCGGCTGCTCGGCCTCGAGCGCCTGTCCTTCTACGACCGCATGGCACCGCTCGGCGACGACCCGACGCACGTGGGCTGGGCCGAGGCGTCGGATCTCGTGCTCAGCGCCTTCGCCGACTTCTCCACCGAGACCGGCGACATCGTCGAGCGCTTCTTCCACGAGAGCTGGATCGACGCGCCGCCACGCGACGGCAAGCGACCCGGGGCGTTCTGCGCGACCAACGTCCCGGGCGTCCATCCGTACGTCTTCATGAACTACACGGGGGATCGGCGCTCGGTGCTCACGCTCGCCCACGAGCTCGGCCACGGCCTGCACGGCTACCTCGCCGCCCCGCTCGGGCTGTTCAACGCGAGCTCGCCGCTGACGACGGCCGAGACGGCGTCCGTGTTCGGCGAGGCGCTCACGTTCAAGCGTCTGCTGGCGATCGAGGAGGATCCGCTGCGCCGGCTCAATCTGCTCGCCGGCCGCATCGAGGACTCGATCGCCACGGTCTTCCGGCAGATTGCGATGAACCGCTTCGAGGACGCCGTGCATACGACGCGGCGCGACGAGGGCGAGCTCTCGCCGGAGCGCTTCGAGGAGATCTGGATGGGAACGCAGACCGACCTCTTCGGCGACTCGGTCGACATCGACGGTTACGCGACGTGGTGGAGCTACATCCCGCACTTCATCGGGACGCCCGGATACGTCTACGCGTACTCCTACGGCTACCTGTTCGCGCTCTCCATCTTTCGCAAGTACGAGCTCGAAGGCGACGCGCTCGTCGAGCCGTATCTCGACGTGCTGCGTGCCGGTGGCTCGAAGCCGCCGGAGGAGCTCGCGGAGATCGTCGGCCTCGACCTCAGGGATCCCAAGATCTGGGACGCCGGGATCGACGCGCTCGCGGTCGAGCTCGACGAGGCCGAAGCGCTCGCGGCCGACATCGATCTGTAGCCATCGCAACTAACTCCGAGCTGAAATCGGCGTTCCACCATTTGGCGGCTTCGTCGTACCGACGGTACGCTCGCAGCTGACAGGCAGGAACTCGGAGGGCTACAAGGAGGAGATCGGTGCGAAAGCTCGTTGTTCTTTCGACCAGCCTGGTCGCGGCGCTCGCGCTCACGGTACCCGGAGCCATCGGAGGCCCTGAGCAGTCGTCACCAGGCGTCACAGCCAGGACGGTCACCATCGGCGGCACGTTCCCGCTCACGGGCCCGGCGGCGGCCTACGCGCCGATCCCGCTCGGCATGAGGGCCTACTTCAGCTACATCAACGCGCGGCGCGGCCCTGACGGCAAGCGTGGCGTGAACGGTCGCCAGATCGTCTGGAAGTACTACGACGACGGCTACAACCCCGCGAACACGGTGCAGCTCACCCGCCGGCTCGTCGAGCAGGACAGGGTCTTCGCCACTGTCGGCCAACTCGGCACCGAGCACAATCTGGCGGTTCGTGGCTACCTGAACCAGCAGCGTGTGCCCCAGGCGCTCGTCTCGACCGGCGCTTCGTACTGGGGCCTCCAGTACAAGGAGTACCCGTGGACGTCCGGGTGGCAGCCCGACTACATCGCCGAGGGCCGCATCTACGGCGCTCACATCAAGGCGAACCACTCGGGCAAGAAGATCGCCGTGCTCTACCAGAACGACGACTACGGCAAGGACTACCTCTTCGGAGTCCGCTCGGCGCTGGGCAAGAACTACGCCGACGCGAACATCGCCGCCGAGGTGCCGTTCGAGGTCACGGCCACGAGCCTTGCCTCGCAGATGACCCGGATCCGGGCGAGCGGAGCGACGATCTTCGTGCTCCTCGCGACCCCGACTCCGACCATCCGAGCGTATGCAACCGGGAAGGCGCTCGGCTTCAACCCGGAGCAGATCTATGTCAACTCGGTGTCGGCGACCGCCGCGTTCCTCAACATCGCGGTTGCTGTTGCAGGCGCGCCGTACGTCAACGGGTCGCTGTCGGTCGCGTACCTCAAGGACCCCGCGAACCCGCAGTGGAACAACGACGCCGCGATGCGGCTGTACCGCCGGATCATGGCCAAGTACGCACCCAGCGCGAACGCCAACGACGGGCTCTACCTCTACGGCGTCGCGAAGGCCGAGGCGTTCGTCCAGGCGCTCACCGCGGCAGGCAAGAACCCAACGCGCGCGAGCTTCCAGGCGGCGCTGAACAAGATGAACAACGTGAACAAGTTCGCGCTACCGGGCATCAAGCAGAAGACCAGTGCGAAGGATCGCTTCATCATCAGCCAGATGCAGCTCATCAAGTACACGCATCCCGACTGGCAGCTTCAGGGCCGGCTCATCGAGGGTCGCCCGCGGTAGGTTCGGCGGAGCAGATACGACAACAGGTCGGATCTGCAC
>JBGSXQ010000155.1:0-2195 GCA_041751315.1 Gaiellaceae bacterium
GGCCGGCGGCACCTGGGCGCTCGCGAAGCTCCTCGAGGCGGCCGAGTCCAGGCTGTCCGCGAAGTAGCCTCGCGGCTCGCTCCGTCCGGACCGGGACCTAGGATGCGCCGCGACCGAGCGCATGGGAGGGGCGATGCCGAACACCGAGCTGGCCGAGGAGCTGCTTCAACTCGAAGAGGCCGACGCGTGGTTCGAGTATCTCGAGTCGACGCGTGGGCAGACAGCGACACGCTACGCCGAGCTCGAGCCCTGGGCCTGGGCGCGGCTCTCTCAGCGTCTGCGTGCTGTACGGGCACGCCGCGCCCGCTTGCGGCCGGCGGCTGCTTGAGACGGCGATTCGCCGAGTCCGCACAGGGCGACTGCTAGCCTGTCGCAAGGTCGTGTTGACCACAGTTTTGAACCCACGCAGCGCGAGGCCGGAGCAGCCGGTGGCTTTCCGGGGCCCGCGCGCGATCACACGAGGAGATCACAACCTTGGCACTACGCTGGTTTCGCTTCGGCAAGACGGAAGAACGCTCTGCGCAGGAAACGGTCGTAACGGAGGACGCAGCACCGCCTGACGTCCAGGTTACGGAGGTCGCCGACGAGGAGGTTTCGCCGGCAGGCCCGAAGAAGAGACGTCGCCGCGGAAGCCGTGGCGGCAAGGGACGAAAGAAGCCGGCCGCCGCATCCGCAGATGCCGATGCGCCCGCCGAACCTGCTGCGGAGCCCAGCGCGCGGCCTGCCCGTGCGAAGACTGCTGCCAAGCCGGACAAGCCCGACAAAAGGCAGCAACGAAGCGGCAACCGCCGCCGTACGCCGACGAAGCGCGCACCGCTGCCCGAGGCGAAGCGCGAGCTCGTCATCTCGGTGGACGTCGGCGAGCAGCGCGTCGCGATCCTCGAGGACGCGCGTGTCGCCGAGGTCTATCTCGAGCGGCCCGAGCGCCGCTCCATCGCCGGCAACATCTACTTCGGCGTCGTCGACAACGTGCTTCCCGGCATGGAGGCCGCCTTCGTCGAGATAGGCCTCGAGAAGAACGGATTCCTTTACGTCGACGAGATCGTCGGCCCGGAGCTCGAGGGGCGGAAGGGCGCGCGCAAGATCCAGGATCTGATCAAGCGTGGTCAGACGATCATGGTGCAGGCGGTCAAGGATCCGATGAAGACGAAGGGTGCGCGGCTCACGACCGAGGTCTCGCTTCCTGGTCGATTCCTCGTCTACGTGCCGAACGGCGAGGGCTCGGGCGTCTCCCGCAGACTCGAGGACGCCGAGCGCACCCGCCTCAAGGACATCGTGAAGAACCTCGATCCGAAGGGCGGCGGGATCATCGTGCGAACGGCCGCCGAGGGCGCTTCGGCCGAGGATATCGAGCGCGATCTCGTGTTCCTGCAGCGCCTCTGGAAGACCATCCAGATGAAGTCCAAGACGGCCGAGGCGCCTTCGCTCGTGTACGAGGAGGCCGAGCTTCCGCTGCGCATCGTGCGCGATCTCTTCGCGGGCGACTTCCTCGGCGCGCAGATCGACGACGACCGGACGCATCGACGCATCGTGAGCTACCTGAAGAAGACCTCACCGCACATGGTCGAGCGAGTGCACCGCTACCGCGAGAAGGAGCCGCTCTTCGAGGCCTCGGGCGTCGACGCCGAGATCCGCTCGACGCTCGATCGGCGCGTCGACCTCCCGTCCGGCGGCTATCTCGTTTTCGACTACGCCGAAGCTTTCACCGTCATCGACGTCAACACGGGCCGGTTCGTCGGCTCGCGCGGCAAGAGCGCACAGGGCCGCCTCGAGGACACGATCGTGAAGAACAACCTCGAAGCCGTGAAGGAAGTCGTGCGCCAGCTCCGCCTGCGCGACATCGGCGGGATCATCGTCATCGACTTCATCGACATGTCGAATCCGAAGAACCGCGAAACCGTCGAGGAGGCACTCCGCTCGGAGCTCGAACGCGACCGTACGAAGACGTACGTCGTCGAGATCTCCCCGCTCGGGCTCGTCGAGATGACGCGCCAGAACGTTACCGACGGCCCACGCGAGATCCTCACAAACCGCTGTCCCGTGTGCTCCGGGGACGGCGTGGTCGTCTCGGAGGCGACGCACGCGCTCGAGATCGAGCGCAAGCTGCGGGCGATCGCGAAGGGCTCGCGCGTGCAGGCATTCAAGGTCGCCGTGCACCCCCGCATCCTCTCGCTGCTCGCCGGCGCGGGCGGCAC
>JBGSXQ010000156.1:0-2752 GCA_041751315.1 Gaiellaceae bacterium
CGCGAGCTCAGCGAGGGTCTGCTCGCCCGCTCCAGCGAGGAGCGGAACGCTCGAGAGGAGCTCGTGCTGCGCACCGACCGGCGACTGGACGCTCACGCTGTCCTCCCGAAGCCCCTAGGCACCCTGCTCGACATCAGCGACCAGGCGATCGGCCAACGCCTGCATCACCTTGAGCTGCACTCCGGGGTTCTCCTCGAGCACGCGCCGGAAGTCTCCCTGCGTGAGGATGAAGCAGCGCAAAGGCGTCGTCGCGGTCACGGTCGCCGTGCGCGTCTTCGTCGTGAGCAGGGCGATCTCGCCGACGAAGTCGCCGCCAAAGCGCGACGCGAGTCGCTTGCCGGCCTTCGTCACCTCCGCCTCACCGTCGACGATCACGAAGAACTCGCGACCGATGCGGCCCTCCCGACAGAGCACCGTGCCCGGCTCGACCTTGAGGTCCTCGGTCACGCGCGCGAGCTCGGCGAGCTCCTTCTTGGACAGTCCTTCGAAGAGAGGCGACCGCCGGAGGGCCTCGACCTTCACGTTCTGGCTGAAGAGGCGCACGAGGCGAGTCTATTGCGGGAGACTTCGCTGATGGAAGGCGAGACGCGCTACGCGAAGAGCGGCGAGCTGCGGATCGCCTACCAGGTGCACGGCGACGGCCCGATCGACCTCGTCTTCGCACCTGGCTACCTCTCGCACCTCGAGCAGAACCAGTGGTGGCCGGGGTACGCGGCTTTCATCGCGCGGATGGCGTCGTTCTCGCGGCTGATCGTCTTCGACCGGCGTGGAACGGGGCTCTCGGACAGGATTCTCTCGCTCGGTTCCTTCGAGGAGCTGCTGGACGACATCACGGCGGTCCTGGATGCCGCCGGCTCGGAGCGATCGGCGCTCTTCGGCGGCGCCGAAGGCGGACCGATGTGCGCTCTGTTCGCGGCGACGTACCCCGAGCGCACGCCGCGTCTCGTGCTCGGCGCGTCCTACGCACGACGGACTTGGGCAGTGGACTACCCATGGGGACTCGACGAGGAAGCACAGCAGCGGATCCTCGACGGCTACGAGGAGCGGTGGGGACGGCCAGGCTTCGGCGCGCGCGCCATCGCGCCGTCACTCGAGCACGATGAGCGCTTCCAACGCTGGTATGCGCAGGCGCAGCGCTTCTCTGGCACCCCCGCCTCGGCTCGGGCCTGGTTCCGCATCACGATGGACATCGACATCCGCGACGTGCTCCCGGCCATCCGTGTCCCGACGCTGGTCGTCCACCGCACGGGTGACAGGGTGATTCCGGTGGAGTCCAGCCGCTACCTGGCAGAGCACATCCCGGGCGCGGCGTATGTGGAGGTGCCTGGCGAAGATCACTTCCCGTTCGTCGGCGACACCGACTCGATCCTGGACGAGGTCGAGGAGTTCCTCACCGGCACTCGATCCGCCCGCGAGCCCGATCGCGTCCTCGCGACGGTTCTCTTCACCGACATCGTCGACTCGACCCGGATCGCGGCCGAGCTCGGAGACCGACGCTGGGCGGAGCTGCTCGCGGAGCACCACCGCCTCGCGCGAGCCGAGCTCGAGCGCCATCGCGGCAAGATCGTTCGCGTCGAGGGCGACGGCACGCTGTCGACCTTCGACGGCCCCGCGCGCGCGGTGGGCTGTGCCGTCGCAATCAGGCAGGCCGTCAGCACGCTCGGGGTCGAGATCCGTGCCGGGCTCCACACCGGCGAGGTCGAGCTCGCCCCGACGGGAATCGAGGGGATCGCAGTCCACATCGGCGCACGCGTCGCCGCCCTGGCCGAGCCGGGCGAAGTGCTTGTCTCGCGCACCGTCAAGGATCTCGTCGTAGGCTCGGGGCTCGAGTTCGCCGATCGCGGCGAGCACAAGCTCAAAGGCGTTCCCGGCGAGTGGCGCCTCTTCGCCCTCGGCTCCTGAGCAGCTCGAGACGGCGTCAGGAGACGCTAAGCCGCTCGGCGAGGAGCTCCGCTCCTCCGGCGGCGAGCGACGAGCGCATCGTCTCGTATCCGACAGCGGCCGCGCGGTCGAGCGCCGAGAACTCACGCAGTGCGACGTCCTGGACGTCCGGCGTCACGACGAAGTCGGCCAGGCGACGGTTTCGCTCCGCGCGCTCCACGCTGCCGAGGACGGTCGCGCGAGAGAGCGTCTCCATGATCGACGGCACCGGCGGAGCGACGGAGCCCGCGACCTCCTCGAGGCGGCGGATGACGTCGACCGCGACGATGGGGCCCTCGTCGTCGGCCGTCATCACGTCGACGGGCAGGTTGTTCAACACGCCTCCGTCGACGAGCAGACGGCCCGGACGCGAGAGCGGCGGCACGAGACCCGGGATCGACATGCTCGCGCCCACGGCTTCGAGCAACGAGCCCCGCCGATGGACGACCGTGCGGCTCGCGAGCAGATCCGCGCTGACCGCGAAGAACGGCAGTGCGAGCTCCTCGACGACCGCGTCGCCGAAGACCCGCTCGAGCATTCGGCCCGCCTTCCGTGAGCGGATGAGCGACACGCGCGGGAGCGTGTAGTCGTTGAACGGCGAGCGCCGCACGAACTCCTCACGGCAGCGCACCCTCATCTCGTCCGGGCCGAGCCCCTGCGCCTGCATCGCGCCGATGAACGCCCCCATGCTGCAGCCGCCGATGCGGTCGACGACGAAGCCGGACTCCTCGAGTGCCTCAAGCGCGCCGATGTGCGCGTAGCCGCGAGCGCCGCCACCGGACAGGACGACGCCGAGCGCGCGTCCCACGAGACGACGCGCGATGCGCCGTAC
>JBGSXQ010000157.1:0-3767 GCA_041751315.1 Gaiellaceae bacterium
GAGCCCGAAGCGCGAGACGAGCTCGGCCGTCGTGAACGGACCGTGGGTCTTCGCATAGCGCTTGAGCACCGCTCGAAGCGGACGCTCCACCGGCTCGAGGAAGACCTGCGGCACGCCACCCGGCGGCACGGCGCCGAACGCGTCGCGCACGAGCCCGGCGTCCTCGATGGCGACGAGCAACTCCGCCTCGCCCAGCCGCACACGGATGGCGCGCCGCTCGCGCAGAAGCGTCTCCGCGAATCCGCGGTCGTACTCACCGTCCAGAAGCGGGCCGGCGCGGCGAAGAAGATCGTGCAGGTCGTCGATGTTGCGTGGCACGAGCTGCAGCGACGACTCCACCTGCTCGATCGCGCCGAGGTCGAGGAGCTCGCGCAACTCCTCGATGCCCATGAGCTCGCGGAGGAGATCACGGTCGAGGGACAGCGCCTGCGCGCGGCGCTCCTCGGGCGGCGTGTCGTCCTCGTACATGTAGGTCGCGACGTACTCGAAGAGAAGTGACGAGGCGAAGGGCGACGCCGAGGCGGTCTCGACCTCGGCGACGGCCAGCGAGCGAGTCTGAATGCCCCGCAGGATCCCTCGCAGAGCGGGCAGATCGAAGACGTCCTGCAGCACCTCGCGATACGTCTCGAGCACGATCGGGAACTGCGGGTAGCGCCGTGCGACCTGGAGCAGGCTCTGCGCCTTCAGTCTCTGCTGCCAGCGCGGCGTGCGCTGGCCGGGCCGGCGGCGGGGGATGAGCAGGGCGCGCGCCGCGTTCTCCCGGAAGCGCGCCCCGTAGAGCGCCGACTGCGCGAGCTCACCCAACAGAAGTTCCTTGATCTCGTCCGGCTCCAGCTGGAGATCGGCGAGCGGAGGCGGCGCATCAGCGTCGGGGAAGTGGAGCGCGATCCCATCGTCCGACCACAGCGACTGCACGTCGAGGTCGAGCGAGTCGCGCAACCGAGCGCGTAGCGCCATCGCCCACGGGGCGTGCACGCGGCCGCCGAACGGCGAGAGGATGCACACGCGCCAGTCGCCGATCTCGTCGCGGAAGCGCTCGACGACGATCGTCTTGTCGGAGGGAACGACGCCCGTGGCCGACTCCTGCTCACGCAGGAAGGTGATGAGGTTGCGCGCAGCGAGCGGATCGAGGCTGTACTCGGTCTCCACCCGGGCGATCGCGGCATCGTCCGCGAGCGCCGCGAGCGTGCGCGACGCCGCGCCGATCTTCTCCCCGAGCTCGGCCGGCCGGCCCATGCCCTCGCCCTTCCAGAACGGCGCCACTCCGGGCACTCCGGGCGCCGGTGAGACGAGGACGCGATCGCGCGTGATCTCCTCGATCCGCCAGGTCGACGCGCCGAGCACGAACGTCTGGCCTTCGCGCGCCTCGTACACCATCTCCTCGTCGAGCTCTCCCACACGCCCACCGCCGTCCGCGAGGAAGACACCGAACAGGCCCCGGTCGGGAATCGTTCCCGCGTTGGTGACCGCGAGCCGGCGCGCTCCCGTCCGTCCGCGCACGGTGCCGGCGGTTCGGTCCCAGACGATCCGCGGCCGTAGCTCGGCGAAGTCGTCCGACGGATACCGACCCGCGAGCATGTCGAGGACGTTCTCGAGCTGTCCCAGCGACAGCTCCGCGAACGGGTACGCGCGGCGGACGAGCGCGTGCAGGTCTCCGACCGACACCTCCTCGTCGGCGCAGATCGCGACGATCTGCTGTGAAAGCACGTCGAGCGGGTTCCGTGGGATGCGCGTCTCCTCGATCTCCCCCGCCCGCATCGCGCGCGCGACGACCGCAGACTCAAGGAGGTCGGCCCGGAACTTCGGGAAGATGCGCCACTTCGAGATCGAGTGCAGGTCATGCCCGGAACGGCCGACGCGTTGGAGGCCGCGCGCGACCGACTTCGGGCTCTCGACCTGGATCACGAGGTCGACCGCGCCCATGTCGATCCCGAGCTCGAGCGACGACGTCGCCACGAGGCAGGGGATCTGGCCGGCCTTGAGCAGCTCCTCCACGACGACCCGTTGCTCGCGCGCAAGCGAGCCATGGTGCGCGCGTGCGATCTGCTCCTGCGCGAGCTCGTTGATGCGCAGCGCGAGGCGCTCGGCGAGCCGGCGGTTGTTGACGAAGACGATGGTCGAGCGGTGCTGCCGGACGAGCTCGAGGATCGCGGGGTAGATCGAGGGCCAGATGCTCTTACTCGATCTCTCGACACCGAGTCCCATCTCGACCCCGTCCGCGAGGACGGGAGTCGATAGCTCGGCCGTCGATCCAAGCTCCCGCATGTCCTCGACGGGGACGACGACCTGGAGGTCGAGCTCCTTGCGGACGCCCGCGTCGACGAGTCGGATGTCTCTCCCCGTCCCGGCCACGAACCGCCCGATCTCCTCCATCGGACGCTGGGTGGCGGACAGCCCGATGCGCTGGAACGGCGCCTCCACCAGCTGCTCCAGCCGCTCCAGTGAGAGCGCCATGTGCGCGCCGCGCTTCGTCCCCGCGACCGCATGTACCTCGTCGAGAATCACGGTCTCGACGCCGCGCAGCGTCTCGCGCGCCTGCGATGTGAGCAGCAGGAAGAGCGACTCTGGGGTCGTGATGAGGATGTCCGGCGGCGTGCGGAGCATGCGCCGGCGCTCATCGGCCGGCGTGTCGCCGGTGCGCACGGCCACAGCCAGCTTCGAGCCCAGTCCTGCGAGCGGACTGCGAAGGTTCCGCTCGATGTCGTAGTTGAGCGCTTTGAGCGGCGAGACGTAGAGGAGGCGCAGCCCCTCGCCGGGCGACTCGTTCAGCCGGTCGAGGCCGAGCAGAAAGGCGGCGAGAGTCTTTCCCGACCCGGTCGGCGCCTGGATGAGGACGTGCTCGCCCGAGGCGATCGCCGGCCAGCCGAGCTCCTGCGCAGGCGTCGGCGCTTCGAACGCGCGCTCGAACCAGCGCCTCGTCGACGGCGAGAGGACGTCGAGCGCGGCCATTCGCGCAGGGTACCGAGACGCGTCTACGATCCTGGCGTGCCCGAGGCGCTCTACTTCACGGACTCCGACGAAGCCAACCGGCTCATTGCCTCCGAGCCGCTCGCCCTCCTCATCGGGTTCGCACTCGACCAGCAGGTCACCGTGCCGACGGCGTTCGCCGGCCCGCAGAAGCTGAAAGAGCGCATCGGCGGGCTCGACGCGAAGCGGATCGCGTCCATGGACCCCAACGCTCTCGAGGCGGCGTTTCGGAAGAAGCCCGCGATCCATCGCTTCCCCGGCTCGATGGCGCGGCGTGTCCAGGATCTGTGCGCCGTCGTGGCAGAGGAGTACGGCGGCAACGCCGAGCGCGTGTGGACAGAGGCGGCGGACGCAGCGGACCTGAGGAAGCGGATCGGCGCGCTCCCCGGTTTCGGCGACATGAAGATCACCGGACTCGGATCGGTCCTCGCGCTCCAGTTCGACGTCGAGACCGCGCAAGACCTCGTACCCGAGCAGCCCTGCCTCGGCAAGATCGACTCGCACGAGGCGCTCCTCGAGTACCAGGCCGCCAAGCGTGCCTACAAGAGCGCCCTTCGAGGCGAAGCGACGAAGAAGGCCTGATTCTCAGGCGACCCGGCTCTGTCACGGCAGTGCACGGCCGGTTCCGATCACCGGCTGACCGGTGACGGGTACGTATCGCGCCCGACGAGCTCGTCCAGTGGGCGCACGCGTCCCTCGGAGAGTGCCGCCTCGAGCGCCTCGTCCCCGAGCCTCGCGCGGAGCGACACCAGCGTCTCGTCGCGGAGCGATCGGTCGTGCGGCTCGTACGGCTCGTCGGC
>JBGSXQ010000158.1:0-10215 GCA_041751315.1 Gaiellaceae bacterium
GACGTAGTCGAGGCCTAGCCGGTGGCAGAACGCGACCGAGCGCGGCTCACCGCCGTGCTCGCCGCAGATTCCGAGCTTGATGTCCGGCTTGGCGGCTCGGCCCCGCTCGACGGCGATCCGCATGAGGTCGCCGACGCCGTCCTCGTCGATCACCTCGAACGGGTTGCGCTCGAGGATCCCGTGCTCCAGGTAGTACGTGAGGAACTTGCCCTCGGCGTCGTCGCGCGAGAAACCCAGTGTCGTTTGCGTGAGGTCGTTCGTCCCGAACGAGAAGAAGTCGGCCTCGGCGGCGATCTCGTCGGCGCGCAGGGCAGCTCGCGGAAGCTCGATCATCGTCCCGCACAGGTACTCGACCGTCGGCTCCTCGGCGGCGACGCGCTCGGTGAGCTCGCGCAGCCGCGCCAGCTCCTCGGTGAACCCGACGAGCGGGTGCATGATCTCGACGAGGGGGGCCTCCCCGCTCCGCTCGCGGACGGCCCGGGCCGCACGCACGATCGCCCGAACCTGCATCTCGTAGATCTCCGGAAACTGCAGGCCGAGGCGGCAGCCGCGCGTGCCGAGCATCGGATTCGACTCGTGCAGCTGCCGTATTCGGTCGCGCATCGCGTCCGACGTCGCCTCCTCGACCGGTGGCAGGAACTCGTGCAGCGGCGGGTCGAGGAGCCGGATCGTCACCGGCAGGCCCGCCATGGCCTCGAAGATCCCCTCGAAGTCGCCCTGCTGCATCGGCAAGAGCTTCTCGAGCGCGGCGCGGCGCTCGTCCTCGTCGCGCGCCATGATCATCTCGCGTACGACGGGGAGCCGCCCCTCACCCATGAACATGTGCTCGGTTCGGCAGAGGCCGATTCCCTCGGCGCCGAATTCACGCGCCTTCACTGCGTCCTCCGGCGTGTCCGCGTTCGCGCGCACCTTCAGGCGCCGCAGGCCGTCGGCCCACTCGAGGACGGTCTCGAAGTTCGCGTCGATCGAGGGCGGAACGAGCGGAACCGAGCCGACGATCACGCGACCCGTTCCGCCGTCGACCGTGATCACGTCTCCCGCGTGCAGCTCCTGCTCGCCGATCCGCACGGTCGCTGCCGCGACGTCGATCGAGAGCTCCTCGCAGCCGGCGACGCACGGTTTGCCCATCCCCCGGGCGACGACGGCCGCGTGCGAGGTCATCCCGCCGTGCGCCGTCAAGATGCCCGCCGCGTGGATGAGGCCGTGGATGTCGTCCGGAGTCGTCTCCCAGCGCACGAGGATCACGCTCTCCCCCGCCCGGCCTCGCTCCTCCGCCGTGTCGGCATCGAGCACGATCGCGCCGGAGGCTGCCCCCGGCGAGGCGTTGAGGCCACGCGCGGCCACCTTGACGTGGGCATCCGGGTCGATCATCGGATGCAGGAGCTGGTCGAGCTGGCCGGGATCGATACGCGCCACGGCCTCCTCACGCGAGATGAGCCCCTCGTCGACCATCTCGGCCGCGACACGAAGAGCGGCGGCGGCGGTGCGCTTCCCGGTACGGGTCTGCAGCAGGTAGAGCGTCCCCTCCTCGACCGTGAACTCGATGTCCTGGAGATCGCGGTAATGCGCCTCGAGACGTTCGAGCGTGTCGACGAGTTTCTGGAAGGCCTCGGGCATCCTCTCGCGCATCCGCTCGATCGGCTCGGGCGTGCGGATGCCCGCGACAACGTCCTCCCCCTGTGCGTTCGAGAGGAACTCGCCGTAGAGCCGCCGCTCGCCCGTGGCGGGGTCGCGCGTGAAGCAGACACCGGTACCGGACGCTTCGCCACGGTTTCCGAAGACCATCTGCACGACACTCACGGCCGTCCCGAGATCCTCCGGGATGTCGTTCGCGCGTCGATACACCTGCGCGCGCGGTGCGTTCCACGAGTCGAAGACCGCGCGGTACGCACGCTGGAGCTGGTCGCGCGGATCCTGTGGGAACCCGCTGCCGGTCTCGTCCTCATAGGTGGCCTTGAAGGTCGCGACGAGCTCCCGCAGGTCGTCGGCTGTGAGGTCGACGTCTTGCGAGACTCCGCGGGCCGCCTTGAGATCGGTGAGCGACTGCTCGAAGCGATGACCCGCGACGCCGTCGACGACCTCGCCGTACATCTGGATGAGCCGACGGTAGGAGTCGAGCGCAAAGCGAGGATTGGCAGTTGACGAGGCGAGACCCTCGACCGCCACATCGTTGAGCCCGAGGTTGAGGATCGTGTCCATCATCCCCGGCATCGAGATCGCCGCCCCGGAACGGACGGAGACGAGAAGCGGGTCAGCGTTGTCACCGAAGCCCTTGCCCGTGCGCTCCTCGAGCGCTGCGATGTGCTCGTCGACTTCGACATCGAGACCCGCGGGAACCTCTCCGCCGGCAGCGAGATACGCCCGGCAGGCGTCGGTGCTGATCGTGAACCCGTCGGGTACCGGGATGCCGAGCTGCGTCATCTCGGCTAGCCCGACTCCCTTCCCGCCGAGGAGCTCGCGGCCACCTTCGACGTCCTCTCCGAAGTCGTAGACGTAGCGCATTTGCGGGGGGAATCTACACTGCAGCCTTGGGAGGTCTCGAAGGAGCCCCTGGCGCAGGTGGACACATCGTTGCGATGGGCGGTGGCGGGTTCATGGCCGGCAGGCCTTCGGCGCTCGACACGTTCATGCTCTCGCTCTCTCGCGCAGCGCGGCCGAAGGTCTGCTTCGTACCGACACCCACCGGCGACTCGGACCGTGTCGTCGCCGCGTTCTTCGAGGCGTTCGTGCAGCGCGACTGCGAGCCGAGCTGCCTGCGACTGTTCGGCGTCCCGAGTCGCCCCGTGGAACACCTGGCGGCCCAGGACGTCATCTACGTGTCCGGCGGCAACACCGCAAATGCGCTCGCCATCTGGCGCGTCCACGGCGTGGATCGCGCGCTGCGTGACGCCTGGCAGCGTGGCGCGGTGGTCGGTGGGGTCAGCGCCGGAGCGAACTGCTGGTTCGAATGCAGCGTCACGGACTCCTTTCGCGCCGACCTCGACCCGCTCCACGACGGCCTCGGTCTCCTTGCGGGCAGCTTCTGCCCGCACTACGACGGCGAGGGGCTCCGCCGCCCCGTATACCGCGCACTCGTCGACGACGGCTTTTCCCGCGGGTTATGCCGCTGACGACGGCGTCGCATTCCACTTCGTCGGCACGGAGTTGCGCGAGGTCGTCACCTCGCACGACGGAGCCCTCGGGTACCACGTCGAGGCGGGCGGCGAGACACCCATCGAGCCCCGCCTGCTTCGACTCAGCGCCGGAGGCGCGACCTGAGCTCTGCGGCCCACGCAGCTCCGCGCAGCCCGAGCCAGATCGGCGTGAGCAGCACGTAGAAGACGAAGTCGCCGAGGAGCATGAGGAACCACCACAACCCCAGCCAGCGAAACGGGATCCACCCCTTCTCGCGGATGTCCCCGCGGCCACCGGGCGGTGGGCGGAAAGGGTTCCGTAACGGTGGCTCGCCCGGCGCCCCGTACGGCCTCGGCTCGCGGCGGTCACCGCTCATGCCTGCGCGGTGGCCCGCCCGCGTCGCTCGACGAGCCGGATGATGCGCATCGCCGTCTCCTCGACCGAGAGCTCGGTGACATCGATCACCGGACAGCGGAGCTTCTTGTGGAGGCGCTTCGCCTCTTCGAGCTCGGCGTAGACCGCCTCGAGCTCGGCGTAGAGCTTGCGTGGGGCACCCATGCTCTTCACGCGCGCCGTGCGGATGTCCGCGAGCCGCTCGGCGCCGATCGTGAGGCCGACGATCTTCGCCGGGTCGATCTCGAAGAGCTCCTCGGGCGGGTCGATGTCACGGACGACCGGCACGTTGGCGGCCTTGTGGCCGAGGTAGCCGAGGAAGATCGAGAGCGGTGTCTTCGAGGTGCGGGAGACGCCGACGAGCACGATGTCCGCCTCGTCTAGCCCCTTCCCAACGCCGTCGTCGTACTTCACGGCGAACTCGATCGCCTCGATGCGCTTGAAGTAGGTCGAGTCGAGAGGAGCGCGGGCACCGGGCTCCATGCGCGCAGCGACGCCGGCGACGCGCGAGATCGAGTCGATCGGATGCCCGAGGAGGTCGCAGTAGTGAACGCGGGCGCGGCGACAGAGCTGGCGCATTGCGGCGCGCAGCTCCGGGGCCACGAGCGTGTAGACCATGACCGCCGGCCTGCCACGCGCCTGCTGCACGGCGATGTGGAGATCCTCGACGTTCTCGACCCGCGGATGCCTGATCTCCTCGAACGGCTGGTCCGGGAACTGAGCCTCGAGCGCGAGCACGAGCCGCTGTGCCGTCTCCCCCGTCGAGTCGGAGACGATGTGAAGCTCGACAGGTACGCGTTCGTCGGCCACTGAGCAGGAGGCTAGCTCCCGCAACGCCGTATGCTCGGACGACCGTCGACCAAATGGAGGAACCGTGGCATTCGCCGAGCTCAAGGCGCGTCAGAGCGTCATGTGGGGGAACGGCCCGTACGAGCGCATCACGAACACACTTCGCGACATCCACGCACTCGTCATCGAGCGTGTCGATCCGCGACCCGGCGAGAGGGTGCTCGACGCCGCCACCGGCACCGGCGCAGTGGCGATTCTCGCGGCTGCACGCGGCGCCGATGTCATCGGACAGGACCTCGCGCCCGTGCTCATCGACACTGCGCGCGAGCGAGCAGCGAAGGAAGGCGCAACCGTCCAGTTCGAGGTCGGCGACGCCGAGCAGATGACGTACGAGGATGCGAGCTTCGACGTCGTGACCTCGACGTGCGGCGTCATGTTCGCGCCGGATCACGCAGCCGTAGCCGGCGAGCTGGCCCGCGTGACCCGACCCGGCGGACGAATCGCGCTGGCGTGCTGGACGCCCGAAGGAGGCCTGGGGCAACTGTTCGGGATGATGAAGCCGTTCCTTGCGACGCCACCCGATGGGGTGGGCAGCCCGTTCGCGTGGGGGAAGGAAGACCACGTGCGCGAGCTCCTCGGCGATGCCTTCGAGCTGGAGTTCGAGGAGCACGACTCGCCGCTCGCGCTCGAGTCCGGCGAGGAGTACTGGCAGCTCTTCTCGACCTCGTACGGGCCTACGAAAAGCGCGATCGCCGCGCTCGACGACGAGCGGCGCGAGGAGTTCCACGAGACGTGGGTCGCGTTCGGCGAGCAGTACCGCGAGGGCGACGAGATCGTCCACCACCGCGAGTACCTGCTCACGCTCGGCAAGCGTCGCTGAGCCACGCGGCAGCGGCGGCCAGTAACGTCCGGTGGGTGCCCGAAGTCGTGACCATGGACAAGATCGTCTCGCTCGCGAAGCGACGCGGGTTCGTGTTCCCGTCCTCCGAGATCTACGGCGGCCTCGGCTCGGCCTACGACTACGGGCACTACGGCGTCCTCCTCAAGGAGAACGTCAAGGCACGCTGGTTCGAGGCGATGGTGCGCGAGCGCGACGACATCGTGGCCCTCGACTCGTCGATCATCCTCCACCCCGACGTGTGGAAGGTCTCCGGGCACGTCGACGGCTTCGCAGATCCGCTCGTCGACTGCCGCTTCTGCAAGCGGCGGTATCGGGCAGATCACATGGCCGACGCGCAGTGCGGCCAGCGCCCGAGCAAGCGGCCGGGCGAGACCGAGCAGTGCGACCTGACCGAGCCGCGCCAGTTCAACCTCATGTTCGCGACGCGCATCGGAGCTCTCGAGGAGACGGGACAGGACGCCTACTTGCGCCCGGAGACGGCGCAGGGGATCTTCGTCAACTTCAAGAACGTCGCCCAGATCGCCCGGCGCAAGCCGCCGTTCGGCATCGCGCAGATCGGCAAGGCGTTCCGCAACGAGATCACGCCGGGCAACTTCATCTTCCGGACGCTCGAGTTCGAGCAGATGGAGATGGAGTACTTCGTGCCGCCCGCCGAGGCGACCGAGTGGTTCGAGTACTGGGTCGAGCAGCGCCGTGCCTGGCACCTGCGCTACGGCCTGCGCGAGAGCCACCTGCGCGTGCGCGCGCACGACGCCGAGGAGTTGTCGCACTACTCGTCGGCGACGAGCGACCTCGAGTACCTCTTCCCCATCGGCTGGTCGGAGCTCGAGGGCATCGCGCATCGCGGCGACTTCGACCTCACGGCGCACACGCAAGCGTCAGGAACCAAGCTCGAGTGGGTGGACGGCCAAGAGCGCTATACCCCGCACGTGGTCGAGCCGGCGCTCGGGGTGAACCGCTCCATGCTCGCCTTCATGATCGACGCGTACGACGAGGAGGTCGTAGCCGAGCGAGAGCGCACTGTGCTCCGCCTGCACCCTGCGCTGGCGCCCGTCAAGGTGGCAGTGCTCCCGCTGATCGCGAAGGACGACGGCATGGTCGGCAAAGCGCGAGCGCTTTACGAGGAGCTCCGCCGCGTGCTCGTCGCCGAGTACGACGACTCCGGTCAGATCGGCCGGCGCTACCGTCGCCAGGACGAGATCGGCACGCCATACGCGCTCACGATCGACGAGCAGACGCTCTCCGACGACACGGTGACGATCCGCGACCGCGACTCGCTCGCGCAGGAGCGCATCCCGATCGAGGGGGCCCGTACGTTCGTTCTCGAACGACTCGCCGCGGAGTGGACGACGCCGAAGAGCGACTGACGCGCGTCCGTAAGGGAACGATAAGAACGGTTCGTGGCGCCTCGGCGAGAATCGCTCGAGTCCACGAACTGGAGGAGTACATGCGCAGGATCGTGACCGCCGCTACGGGTGCTGTCGCCGTCGTGGCCATCCTCGCCCTCGGCATCGCCGTCGCAGGCCTGGCATCGAGTGGGTCGTTCAGCGGGATCGGCGCGACGACGAGCGAAGAGACGACCGAGACGACGGAGAAGCCGACGCAGACGAAGTTCCGCGCCGTCTTGTCGACGCGCGCCGAGGTGCCGAGGCCGAAAGGCACGAGACCGGGAGTCAGAGGCACCTTCAACCTGACCAAGACCGACTCGGGCGGCTCGTTCACGATCGCCTGGCAGCTCGGCTTCAGGAAGCTGACCGGAAGGGCCGCAGCGGCCCACATCCATCGCGGCAAGGTCGGGAAAGCCGGCCCCGTGCTCGTGAGCCTCTGCGCTCCGTGCCGGTCGGGCCAGAAGGGCAAGGCGAACATCTCGAAGGGCGTCGCCGCGGCGATCAAGAGTGGCAGGACCTACGTGAACGTCCACACTGCGAGGAACGCTGCAGGCGAGATTCGCGGCCAGATCAAGAAGCGCTGAGCTCGACGGACGGCAGGTGCGTCGCTGAAGCAACGCACCGGGTTCGGGGCGCGCCCCCCAAGACGAGCGGCAGGTGCGTCGCTGAAGCGACGCACCTTGCGCGCAGGGGCGAGTTGCTTCAGCGACTCGCCCGCCGTGGCAGCCGCGCTACCGCAGGTGCTCCGCCGCCAGCAGGATCGTCAGGGCCGTCTGGCCCTCGGTGAACCCGCCGCTCCGCGCCCGGTGGAGCGCCTGCTGGAGAGGCAGCCGAACGAGCGTGACGTCCTCCCACTCCTCTTCGATCGGGTCGCCAACGATCTCGACACCACGGGCGAGCCACGCGTCCGAGCGGAGGCTCGTGTGCGCGCTCGACGAGTAGAAGGTGGACAGGTGCTGCCACTCCCGTGCGACGCCCCCGGTCTCCTCACGAAGCTCGCGCTCGGCCGCCTCGCGCGCGGACTCTCCTTCCCGCACAGAGCCCGCCGGTACCTCGAGCGTCCAGTCGCGGACGGGGTGACGGTACTGGCGCACGAGCAGCAGCTCGTCGTCGTCCGTCACGGCTGCAACGAAGACGGCTCGCGGAACCGCGAGGTACTCGTACGAGGTCTCACGCCCGTCGATGCAGAGGTGGTCGCGGAGGACGACACGCCACGGCGAACCTGCGATGACCTCGCTCCCCGTCAGCGCAATGTCAGGGGGCACCGCGATGTGATTCGCAAGATCGTCGAGCACTGCTCGAGTCCGCGGCGCCCGAAGCCGCGCCGCGTCTCGTGCAACCACCTCGAGATCGACTGGCGTGTCGATGTCGCGCCAGACGTCGAGCTCGACGAGGCGCAGCCCTGCCCCCCGGCAGCGGGCGCGCGTCACCGCGAGCACCGCGGGCGTGGACCACGGGATGTCGTGGAACGGCGCCTCGTGTGCCTCACTCATCGCGATGAGCCAGTAGCCACCGTCTGCTGCCGGTCCCAGCACGACGTCGGAGCCGTCCGAAAGCGCCGAGACCGCGGCGGGGATCGCGCCGTCCGGGATGCCCGGAACATCGGACGACACGATCGTCGTCGGGCCGCGAGCGACGTGACTCGCGATCCCGAGCCGCAGGGCGTCGCCGAGACCCTCTCCCTCTTGCACGTCGCGCGGCACTCCCGGCAGGAGCTCGCCGAGCACGGCCGAGTCGTGCTCGCTCGCGCACAGCAGGCGCACGTCCGACGCCTGCTCGCAGCAGGCGTCAACGGTGTCGAGCAAGAGAGCTTCGTGCAGGGCGGCCGCCTCGTCTGCGGTCAGAGGCGGCACGAGCCGGGTCTTCGAGCGCCCGCTGTGCGGTGCCTTCGCGACGACGAGGACAGGCATCAGTCGTTCTTCGCGCCGGCTCGGATCCAGGCCTCGATCGCCGTGCGCTCGTCTGATGAGAGCAGGTCCCGCAACGACGGGTCGGGCGGGTGCGTCAGGAGGTACGACAGCTCCGGGCGTCCGGGCAGGACGCGGTAGAACGCCGGCTTCGTCTCGGCGTTGACGCGCACGAGGTCACGGTACGAGCGACCGGCGCGGAGATCGAGATACGGGTACGCGACGGGGTGGCACGAGACGCACTTCGCGTCGAAGATCGGCTGGACGTCCGCTGCGAACCGCGGCGGATCGGCTCCACGCGCGAGCAGCACCGGCACGGCGACCGCGGCGCCTGCCACCGCGGCCGCCGCCACCACGATCACTCGTCGAGCGTGATGAACTCGGAGACGTTGCAATTCTCGTCGACCGCGAGGAACACCCACGGGCCGGGCATGGCCTTGTCGAGGGTCGTCGACCAGCGGCCCGGAGCGTTGTCGGGGCTGTGCAGCTCGAACACGAGGCCTGCGTTCGGGTTCACGGCGAGTGTGTAGTTGCCGTCGAGATCGAATCCCCGCACGGTCATCGCGAGCTCGAGCCCCGTCACCTGTGGATCCGAGATCGTCGGGTTCGGGACGATCCGGTTCGGAAGGCCGAAGTTCGCCTCGACCTCCGCTCCGTCGTCGAGCGCGACGATGCGCGACACGTAGATCGAGCTCGGCGCGTACGCCTTGAGCAGGAAGCGGCCGCTGGGCGCCTCCTCGAGCGTGTAGTTGCCCTCGGCGTCGGTGAGGGCGACGCGGTAGTGCTCCTCACCGCCCTCGAGGCCTGCGCCGACGAGGAGCATCGTGACGAGCGCGCCCTCGACCGGCTCGCGCTGCTCGTCGACGACGCTGCCCGAGATCGTCCCGGTGCCGCGCTGTTCGGTCGCGAACGCCGTGTCACCGACGGCAGGCGGGGGCGTGCCGGGAGTCGCGACCTCCGGCCCTCCGGTCTCGCCGTCCTCGTTGCGCGCCCCGCCGAGGATCCAGTCGCGAATGGTCGCGAGATCCTCCTCGGCGATCGGTGGAGCCCGCGGCGGCATGCGTGTGCCGACCCCGGGAATGTCCGCGGTGACCGGATCCCCACCCACCTTGAGATACAGGAAGCTCGTCGAGGGATCCCCCGCGACGACACGCGTGAGCGTCGGGTCGAGCAGCGCCTCGACGCCGACGAGGTTGTCGTAGCTCACCTCGGGGCGCAGGTCGAGCGAGGCGTTGACGCCCGGGTGGCACCCGATGCATCCGTACTCGTCGAACACCGCCTGCACCTCGGAGTACGGGACGTCGCGCACTGCTGCCTCATCCCCTCCCCCACAGCCCGCCGCGAGAGCAACGAGCACCACGAGGACGGCGAGTCGCGCGGCCACCCCGACAGCCTGTCGCGCCGCGTATGCGCTCGTCAAGGCGAAGACCTGACAATTCGGTTACGACGCGCGACGAACGAGCCCGAGCGCGCGCTCGCGCCACGCCGTGCGATGCGTCGTTCCTGCCGGACGCAGGGCGCCCTCGCGCACGAACCAGTCGTAGGAGCGGACGAGCGCCTCGGCGCCCGAGCGCTCAGGCCGCCAACCGAGCTCCGCCTCGGCTCGTGTCGTGTCCAGGACGAAGTCCTTGTCGGCGGATTTCAGATGCCAGGTCGACAGGGGGGAGAGCTGCGCGGCGTGAAGGGCCCTCAGCGCGCCGCGCGCGGGAGCCGCAGGGATGCC
>JBGSXQ010000159.1:0-3152 GCA_041751315.1 Gaiellaceae bacterium
CATCGGACTTGCGCTTGCGGAGCTGCGCCAGGAGGACGGCGATCTACCAGGGGCGATCGACGTGGTCGAGCAGCTTGAGCCGAGCGCCTATACCGCCGTCTCGCTCGCAGAGCTGTACCTGCTCGCCGATCGCCCTGACGACGTCATCGAGCTTACGGAAGGCGTGACGAACGAGGACGACGCGACGGCGATCCTGCTCGTCTTTCGCGGTGCTGCCTTCCGACGCCAGGGATTCCACGATGCCGCGCACGAGACGCTCAAGGAGGCACTCCGCAGCCGCTCGCGAGCGGCGCCGATCCGACACCTCGCGCTCTCCGAGCGAGCGGAGAACTACCTCGCCCAAGGCAAGAAGGCGATGGCGCGGAAGGATCTGGAGCGAATCCTTGCTGAGGATTCCGACTACGAGGGCGTGCGCGAGCGGCTTACAGACCTCTAGGCGATGGAATCGTCGCTGGTCAGCGGAGTCGGCGCGATCGCCACTTCGAGCAACGCCGTAAGCGGCCCCGGCTGGGACTCGACGCGAGCGGTGACGAGGGCCTCGCGGCCGTCCGAGAGCACGACCACGTCACCCGGCTCGACATTCGGCGCGGGGTGCTACATAGTGCCGAGGTCGTCGCCGGTCGTGTCGTGGAGGCGGTAGCGGAACAGAGTCAGCTAGCTCCGACGTGGCCAGTCAACGGGGATCGTGTAGCTGACTACGGGAGTAGCTGTCGAGGTCACAGGAGTAGCGGTCGAGGCGACAGCGGCGGTCGGCGAGAGGACGATTACCGGGCGCACAACGTTCACTGTGCGACCGGCCACGGCAGCTCTTAGATGCGCGTCCTCTGCGATGTCTGCTGTGAACGCGGCCCAGGCCGACTCGCAGTCGTTCAGGAACGTGGCGAGGTGGACGAATCGATGGTCGTCTCCCGCGTGCGCCCAGTGTTGAGCCTTGGGGTCGTCGGTGAGATAGACGCCGTCCGTCTCCAGCCGGTGCGAGAGCGCACCCCGGAGACCGTTGTAGAGCCGCGTGATCTCCGGCTCTGCGTGGTACTCGCGGGGGAAGTATCGCTTGATGAACTTTCGCCAGTTCGCCTTTCGGTTCGATGAGCCATTGAACGCCCTCGCTATCGAGTCGATCCAGTGCGAGACGGCGAGAAAAGCGATGAGGCCGTCGATGGCCGCAATCTTGCGAATCGACTTGAACTGATGCTCGTGAGCCGCCCGGAAGTTCGTGATTACTGCATCGTCGGAGGCCGGATCGACGGTCATGTCTTCAACGTACTCCGCACGGGCCGTATCCAGAAGCTGCTGTTGACGCGGACTGGGCTAGAACGAAAGGATCAGGCGGTGAGCGATGTCGAGTCCGCGCTGCCGACGAAGACGCGCGAGGAAGTGGACGTAAGCCCCATAGGGCTGGCGATTGCTCTTGGTGGTGCGGCACTTGCAGTCGTCGCCGTGTTCCTTCCTGTGTGGGACGAGAGCAGTACAGGCTTCTTCCGGGTTGTCGGAAACAGCCTCCTAGGCGATGAAGCGCAGCACCACCTAGGCGGCCATGACTGCCGCGAAGAGATCCACGCCATGTAGCGACCCGGTTCGACGATCCGCGGCGTTAGTCGGTTTTTGGGAGGTGCCTCGTCAGCTCGTCGAGCGGAGGAGGATCAGCCTCCCCCCAAAGCGCACCTTTGATGAGGGATCGCTGTTCCGCTGTGAACTCGATCCCAATGTCTTCGAGCCACTGGATCGTCGAGACGATTGCGACGGAGGCGAGGCTCTCTCCGTCCGGGCCGAAGAGGTCTTCGAGACGGATATGCGAGGGGTTGACCGCCATGTCCTGATTAGTTGCTGACGTACAAGAAGGCGAGGAGCGGAATCAGTGCTTCGGCGCCTCCATCGGCCCCAGCGCAGGAAACTTGAAACGAGTATGCACCGTCGGTCCAGGTGCACCTGACACGGGCCGCACTGATCCGACCGACCAGTGTGCGTCCCACGAAGTTGAGCGACAGCCTGTTGGGGCCGTACCGCCCACTGACCCGGTTGCCGAGAACGATGTACGAGGTTCGATAGCTGCCGATGCGTCCGGAAAGGAGTGATGTGTTTCCCACGAAGGAAGTGGAGTAGCCGCCCACGCGCCCCAACACGCTTCCTCTTGCGACGGTGAAGAACGTTTGCCCTTGGGTGCAGCGGCCGTAGAAGGCGGTTACCGCGGACGTCGTGGGGTCGTCGGAGGTGCTTGCCGAGCAGTTCGTAGCGAGCGGTGCTGCTCGTGCCGTGGCGACCATGGAGAAGCCGAGGCCCGCTAAGAGCGTGGCGATGGTCGCCACGGTCCAGGCAAGCGGCACCCTCCCGCTCACTTGGCTCATTCGGCGTTGCATTCCTGGCCTCCCTCTTGCACGGCAACGTAGAACCTCACCAAGCCTCCAGCGATTGACCTTGCTCAGTGTAGGACCCACGAGAGGTTTTGTCTGTAGAGCTTTCGTCTGCGTCTCGCGAGGATCACTCGCGTGGAGCCGCACGAGCGTTTCGCATCGAATCTGCGCTCGCATCGGCAGCGTCTCGGCCTCTCACAGGAGGCTCTCGGCGCCGTTTGCGGGCTCCACCGCACCGAGATCTCGCTCCTCGAGCGCGCTGAGCGTGAGCCTCGACTCTCGACCATTGTTCGCCTTGCCCGAGGCCTTGGCGTGCGTCCCGCAAAGCTGCTCGACGGCATCGACTGAAGCGGTCCATGAAAAAAGCGGGGACGGCCCGCTGAGCATCGTCAGCACAGAGCCGTCCCCGATCCTTCAAGTGCTCAGTTCACTCAGAAGGCGACCTCCTCGTCGACCTCCTCGTCCTCCGCGTCGGGCAGAAGCTCGTCGCGGATCTCGCCGGCGATCTGGAGCGCGAGCTTCTTAGCCTCGTCCAGCATCTCCGACGTGTTGTCGTTGGCGACGACGGAAACGTTCCACGTCCACGTGTTGGTCAGGCGATTGATCCTCACGAACGTGACGTCGCTCTCAGGCTTGCTCATGTCGTTGTGGCTTCCCTCCTGTCGGTGTTGTCTTCGTGGCTAGGGCTTGCGGTGTCCACGCGGATCCAGGTGACTCCGGGGTGCCGCTGGCGCAGCAGTTCGAGCCACGCGCGCATCAGTCCGTCGCGTGCCTCGCGGGTCAGGGCAGTCACGCCGCCGGCAG
>JBGSXQ010000160.1:0-1693 GCA_041751315.1 Gaiellaceae bacterium
ACCTGACCGCGACGATCTGCGGCGACAACCCGGGCATGGTCGCGCTCCTCCGGCGGCTCGGCAGCTCGCTCGAGGCGCGCTGGCTCGGCCGCGAGCGCGAGTTCGTCGTCGCCCTCGAGAAGTAGCCGCACTGCCAGCCGATAGGCTCCATCCGTGGAGCTGAAAGTCGGAACGCTCGTCGCCTATCCCCCGCACGGGATCGGACGCATCTCCAAGCGCGAGAAGAAGATCGTGCTCGGAGTCGAGGAGGAAGTCGTCCTCATCGAGCTCGGGAACGACCTCTCCGTCACGTTGCCGATCTCTCGCGCGAACGAGCTCCTGCGACCACCGGCGAGCGAGGCAGATCTCAAGAAGGTGCAGAAGACGCTTCGCGAGGAGGGCGTCGTGAGCGACGAGATCTGGTCGAAGCGCCTCGCGCAGGCGCAGGAGAAGCTGCGCAGCGGTAATCCGCTCGACCTGGCGGAGATCGTCCGGGACGGCGTGAAGCGCGAGCAGGGCAGGACCGCGAACGGCGCTCCGATCAAGCTCTCGACCAGTGAGCGCGCGCTGCACCTGAAGGCGCGCGAGCTTCTGTCCGGGGAGATCGGGATCGCGCGCGGCCTCGACAAGGCCGAGGCCGAAGCCTGGATCGACGCCCAGCTCGCTGCCTCCAGCTAGCACCAGCAGCACGCTCGGTAAATCCCTCGTCGTTGCGCACGACGAATCACACGTCGCTACGGCGCGGCTGCGAAGCAGCCGCCTTTAGGTCTCTTGCTCCTCGCGCGATAAGAAGTCCGCGCTAGCGGACTTCTTATCTGCGCATAACTAAATCTTGCGGCGCGGAGCCGGCGAGCCCCACTTCGAGCGGCCGCGCCGGGACGAATAGACGCGCCGGGCAGGCGCGACGGTCATGCCGCCGGAGGAGAACTGCTCGGTGTGACCTGCAAGCCGGGCGACCCGGCTGACGTCTGCCTGCTGCTCGGGAAGGACGAACGTGACGCCGAGGCCGCTGCGCCCCGCGCGCCCCGTCCGGCCGACTCGATGGACGTAGCCGGAATGCTCTGCCGGCGGATCGAAGTTGATGACGTGCGTGATCTCGACGAGGTCGAGACCTCGTGCGGCCACATCGGTCGCGACGAGCGTCGACGCCTTACCGGTCTCGAACTTCCGGAGCGCCCGCTCACGTTGCCCCTGACTGAGATCTCCGTGGAGCGCGACCGCGTCCACTTGCAGGAACGCCAGCTTCTTGACAAGGCGGTCGGCGCCACGGCGCGTCCGCACGAACACGAGCGCGAGCCCGCGGTCGTCGTCGCGCAGGAGCTCGGCCAGCGTCTGCACCTTGTACTCGGCCTTGACCGAGATGAAGCGATGCTCGACCTCGCCGTTTGTGTCACTCTCGATCGGCGCGGCCTCGTGACGCACGGGGTCCGACGTGTACGCCTGTGCGAGCTCACCGACGCTCGCATCGAGCGTCGCGGAGAAGAACATGGTCTGACGCTCGCGCGGCAGGCGGCGCACGATGCGGTCGACCTGCGGCTTGAAGCCCATGTCGAGCATGCGATCGGCCTCGTCGAGGACGAGGATGCAGACACCGTCGAGGTTCACGGCCTTGCGCTCGAGCAGGTCGTTGAGGCGTCCCGGCGTCGCGACGAGGACGTGCGCGGTGCGCGCCCGCTTGGCCTGCGCGTGCAGGGGAACGCCGCCGTAGACGGTC
>JBGSXQ010000161.1:0-3090 GCA_041751315.1 Gaiellaceae bacterium
CTCCAGCGCACGGCGCAGATGCTCGCGAGCCTCGTCAAAGCGCCCCAGCGCTGCGGCCGCGAAGCCGAGCCGGCAGAGCGCCGCGGACATCCCCCAGCGGTGGTTCGCGCCCTCGAATCCCTCGTAGCCCTCGAGCGCGTACCGCATCGCCTGTTCGTAGTCGCCGAGGCAGTACGCGCTCATGCTGGCGCGGCTCTGCGTGTACCCGGCCCCGGCTTGATCGCCGGCCCCGGCGAAGAGCTCGCTCGCCTCGAGGTGAAGGTCGATCGCCCTCGCGTAGTCACCCTCCGCATCCGCCAGCAGCCCGAGCTTGCTGATTGCGAAGCCGAGCATCAATTGCCCCCCGAGCTCCACCGAGACGGCATGGCATTCCTCGAACGCCTCTCGCGCGCCTCGGAGATCGTCGACGAGAAGATGCACGAAGCCGAGCCAGGAGAGCGCAGCTGCGACGACGAGGTGATCGCCTACCGTCCGAGCGACGCGGATAGCCTCTTCGAGGTTCGCGGCCGAATCTGCGTAAGCGTCCCGGTAACAGTCGTTCGTGCCGAGTGCGAGCAGACAGACTCCGAGCTCACTCGTCAGCTCTCGCTTACGCAGCACCGGCAGGCACGTACGTGCAATTGCGTCGAGCTTCTCGTCGAAGCCGAGATAGCTGCCGAGAGACGTCCGGTATGCAAGGGCGCTGAGCAGTACATCGCTCGCCTCTCCGATGTCGAGTATCCCGTCGCGCGACCCGCCGGCCAGGTCGGCCAGCTGCGCAAACGTCTCGGCTCCCTCGTGCCAGCCGTGCGCCCAGAAGAACGCCTGCAGGGAGGCGAAGACCGCTCGCGCGCCGTCGTCACTCCAGTGCACGACCGCCCACTCCGCAGCGGCCCGTAGATTGTCGACCTCGAAGCGAAGCTCGTCGCGAGCCTCCATCATGTGCTCGCCGACGAGCGCCTCGGCCCGCGCGGCGACCATCCCGAGGTAGAAGCGTGCATGGCTCTCTCGCGCGTCCGCGAGCTCCGACGGCTCGGCCGCCAGCCGCTCGCCTGCGTACTGACGGAGCAGCTCGTGTAGCTCGAATCGGCCGAGTCCGGCGCGCCGCACGAGCGACTTGCTCACGAGCCCGTGGAGCTCGGACAGACCGGTTCCGGCCACCGCAGCGGCAGCGTCCCGAGCGAAGCTCCCGCGAAAGACCGCAAGCCGCGCGAACATGCGTCGCTCGTCGTCTGAAAGAAGTCGCCACGATTGGTCGAACGCAGCGCGGAGGCTTCGGTGACGCTCGGGGAGATCCTGCATGGTCGTCTCCAGGAACCCGAGGTTGTGCTCGATCTCGTTCGCGATCTCCATGCAAGGAAGCGTCGAGGCCCAGGCCGCCGCGAGCTCGATCCCCAACGGCATGCCGTTCACCAGGCTGCAGACGCGCTCGATGTGCGGGCGCTCCTCGTCGGTGAGCGCGTACGCGCTGTCGACCTGCCGTGCGCGATCGACGAACAGACGAACGGCCGCGCCGTCACCGGTGCTCGCGTGACCGTTCCCGCTTCTGTTCCCGAGCCCCTCCAGGTCGAGCACCCACTCGCTCTGCACCTGGAGACGCTCCCGCGAGGTCGTCAACAGCTCCACCTGTGGAGCCTGCTCGATGACCTCGGTTACGAGGTCCCGCGCATCGAGTAGGTGCTCGAAGTTGTCGAGCACGAGCAGCGCGGCCCGCTCGCGCAGGAAGTCGACCAGCTGGTCGCGGGCGGGGATCGCGCTATGCGCGTTGTCGATCTGGAACTGCAGGCTCTCGGCGACAGCGGGCGCGAGCAGATCCGGCGCGGGGACACCGACGAGCGGAACGAAATGGACACCGTGCTGATAGCGGTCGGTCCGACGAGCGGCCGCCTCAAGGGCCAGTCGCGTCTTGCCGACACCGCCCGGCCCGACCAGCGTCAGCAGGCGGCAGTCGGGCTCGTCGAGCATGCGACCGATCGATGCCAGCTCGTCGGTCCTCCCGACGAACGACGTACGCGGAGCCGGCAGGTTCCGCATTCCCGCTTCGCGTGTCTTCAGAGGCGCGAATACAGAGGGGAGCCCGTCGATCTCGAGCTGGAAGATGCGCTCTGGGACACTTATGTCCTTGAGGCGGTGAGGGCCGAGGTCGCGCACGCCGTGGTCGGTGAGCGACCGCGTCGCCTGCGACAGGAGCACCTGCCCTCCGTGACCGACCGCCGCGATCCGCGCTCCCTTGTGGACATCGAGGCCGACGTACCCCTCGTCGGTGAGTCGAGGCTCCCCCGTGTGCAGCCCCATCCGCACCCTGATCGGGCCGTCCGCGAGCACGCGCTGGCCGTCGCCCGCCGCAGCGATGGCATCCGAAGCTCGGCCGAACGCGACGAAGAAGGCGTCGCCCTGCGTGTCCACCTCGACCCCGTCGTGTGCGACGAACGCTTCTCTGAGGAGCCGTCGGTGCTCGTGGAGCGCATCGGCATACCCATCACCGAGCTCGTGCAGGAGCTTTGTCGACCCCTCCACGTCGGTGAAGAGGAAGGTCACGACGCCGGTGGGCAGGGCGCGAGTCACCCGAGCATGATCGTGGCGTGGGACATCGGTGTCCACTCTGCTACATGAGGGGCACGCGTTCGACGTGCCGCCCACATACGGCAGCCGCTTCGAACGCCACGTCGAGCCTCTCGAGCTCCGGATGTGCCGAGAGCCAGCCGACTGCGGCGGTGTGCACGCGGCGGATCTTCTCCTCGTCGATCATCTCGAATGGATGGCCGAACGCCGCGCCGCTCTTCTCCTTGACCTCGACGAAGAGCAGCGTCCGACCGCGCCGCAGCACGAGATCGAGCTCGTACCTTCCGACGTGCGCGTTCGCATCGAGGAGCCGGTAGCCGCGCAGCCTGTAATGACGCAGAGCGCGGCGCTCGCCGCGGTTCACTACGCCGCCTCGTAGCAGGCGGCCTGGAAGGAGCGGCGATGCAGCTCCGACGGCCCGAATGAGCGCACGGCCGCATTGTGCTCCGGTGTGATGTACCCGACGTGCGAGATGAATCCGTAGTTCGGGTAGAGCGCGTCGAGTCGCCGCATCACGCGGTCGCGCACGACCTTCGCGACGATCGACGC
>JBGSXQ010000162.1:0-3300 GCA_041751315.1 Gaiellaceae bacterium
CGGCGGCCGCCGCCCCGGCGACGTCGCCCTCTCCGAGCACGCGTCCCTGGACTGCGCTGGCGGCGGCGGCCAGCGTCGCAGCCGCATTCGAGTCTGCCTGGTAACCGGCCTCGGGGACCCCCGACTCGTAGATCTGCTCGCTCGCGTCGCCGATCTTCACGAAGGTCACGTCGATCTTCGGCGTCGCTGCGAAGTCCGATCCCAACGTCGAGATCGGCTGACTCTCGCCGTCGGTGAAGACGACGACGGCGCGCTTCGTCGCGGCCGGGCCGAAGAACGCCAGGGTCGGGATCACGCCCAGTGCGTCGAGGGTCGTGACGTTCGTCCCGAAGGACGTCGAGGGCGGCGGGCGCTCGATCCCCACTGCTTCCGCCATCGTCTCGCTGAACACGCGCCGGTCGACGGTCGGGAACACATGCGGCAAGACACGGTCCGTCATCGATGCGATGCCGAGCGGGATGTCTGGCAGCTCCTCCTGGAGCGCGGTCGCCTGCTCCCTTGCGCGATCGATGCGTGTCGGGTCACCGCTCGCGTTCGACGCGAGCATCGAACGCGACGTGTCCATCACCACGAACACCTCGGCGTCGCTGCGCTGCGGCACCGTACGCGTGCTTGTAACGACCGGCTGCGCGGCCGCGACACCGACGAGAATGGGTACGGCGGCGAGGGAGACAGCCAACGCAACCCACCTGTGAGCCGGTGCTGGCGTCAGCCCGAGCGCCTGCTGCACGCGGTCCGACCTCCGGCGGCGGTTTACGAACATCCCCAGCGGAATGGCCGCCAAGAGCCCGAACAGCGCCGCGATGGGCGTCAGGAAGCTGACGCCCATACGCTAGTACCCGCTTCCCGAGCGACCCTGGCCGGACTGCTCCCCGTGCGCGCCGCCGGCGTCCGGCGCGTTCGACGGGAACAGGACCGGGCTGTATGCGCGGAGCGCGAGCTCGAGGTTGACCTTCGCGTCGTCGTTTCCCTGATCGAGCTCGACGGCTGCGCGGAACGCGCCGACGGCGTTCGAGAGCAGCATCGTGCGCTGGTCGGGCGAGGCGTAGAGGAAGCGGGCGAGAAGGACGACGCCCATGAGGTTCTGCAGCTCCGAACGCAGGCGCGGATCGGCGTTCTCCCGGCTCTCGGTCGTGAGGTCGAGCTGGAGCTTGGCCCAGGCGTTCTCCTGCTCGAAATCGATTCCCTGCACCGCCTTCCCGGGCTGGAGCTTGGAGAAGAGCGCAACCGCGCGGCGGTAGGCGAAGTCGTCGTCGAGCCCGAGAGCCGTGTTGCGCGCGCGCGTCGCGACGACGCCCGGCTCGTTCCAGAGCCCGGATCCGCGTAACGGTGCGCTCTGAAAGCGGCTGTCGTCCTCGGCCACCCAGCCGGGCGTCCGCAGCACGTCGATCGCCAGGACGCCGAGGAGGAACGCTACGGGAACTGCGGCGATCGCCCCGACGGTCAACATACGGTTGCGCTTCATCGACTCACCTCCAGGCGGGCCAGCAGCCGCTCATTCGTTGCGAGCACGAGCACGAGCACGAGCCCACCGAGGAGAAACAGCCACGGAAGGCCGGTCACGAGGCTCTCCTCGCCCGGTGCCCGCACCGCCTCCTGCCCGCTCACCGGCTCCGGGAGCAGCGAATCGCCGCCGAGGAGGAGCTCGATCAGCTCCCGCCTCTCCTCACGGGGGGCGAGCGGGACTATGCGAACCTCGAAGCCGTTGCCCTGCAGCTCGCCGATCACCTGCACGAGCCGCTGGATCTCGTCGGGAAGGATCTCGAGGTCGGAGAGCAGGACGATCGTGCCGGGCCCTCCTTCCCGAAGGAGGGCCTGCTGCGCCACCTTCAAGCCTTCGGAGATGCGGGTTCCGGCGCGGAACCGATCCCACGGGTTCGGCGGCAGGAAGCCACTCTCGGTGGAGCGGAAGAACCGCAGCAGCGCCTCGAACTCGCGTCCGGACGAGCCGGGGGGCAGGAGCTCGTAGGCCGCGTCCGAGAAGACGACGAGGCCGGCGCGCTCGTCCGTCTCGACGAGCTTCCGGACAGTCGCTTCGAAGCCGCCCTCGAACACGCTCGCGGAGAGATCGAGGACGACGATGCCGCTGGAGCCCGACGTGACGAGCGGGGCGTTGCGGACGTCGTACTGCCGCGCCAGGAGGACGCATACAGCGAGGAGCAGGACGAGTGCTGCTCCGAGCACGACGCGAAGCGCCGTCGTCCGCCGCCTCGAGTGGTGCAGCCGTGCCGGCTCGCTCGCGGGAATGGCCCGAGGGCGCTGGGGTCAAGGGGTCAGACCCGTAGGGTCTGACCCCTGGCATGTCCGCACAGGACAGGTAGCCGAGCGCCGGACGACTACGCGAGGCGCTTGTAGAGCCGGTCGATGAGCTCCGGCATGGCTTCGAGCTTGTCCGTGATCACGCGGATGCGGTACTCGCGAAAGTGCTCGGCCTCGACGCCGAGCGACCCCGCGATCCGAGCGATGACATCGTTCGCCGGCACCGGACGGTTCCCGTGGACGATGTGGTTGAGGTACCCGGCGGACAGGTCGGACTTCGCGGCGAGGCCGCGATACGTCGTCCCCGTTTCCTCCATCAGCCGCTCGATCGTGGGGCCGAAGGGCTCGTCGCTGTATCTCCGCCGTTTCGCCATCAAGCCTGCCCGGCCCATTTCAGCACGTCCGCGACCGGCATGCGCGCCTCGTCCGATCCGTCGCGACGGCGGACATCGACCGAGCCGTCGTCGAGAGACTTCCGGCCGACGATGACGCGCAGCGGGCAGCCGATGAGATCGGCGTCCGCGAACTTCTCGCCGGGGCGCTCGTCGCGATCGTCGAGGAGCACCTCGAGGCCAGCGTCGTCGAGGCTCGTCGCCACCGCCTCCGCCAGGACGAGAACCTCTTCCGAGCCTCCATGCAGCGCGAGGACATGCACGTCGTAGGGCGCGACCGACGCGGGCCAGACGATGCCGTTCTCGTCGTGCGACTGCTCGACGATCGCGGCCATGACCCGGCCGGGACCGATGCCGTAGCTCCCCCCGACGAACGGCCTCTCGACACCGTCCTCGTCGAGGAAGGTCGCCCCGAGCGGAGTGGAGTAGCGATCGCCGAACTTGAAGATGTGCCCGACCTCGATCGCGGTCTCGAACCGGAGCGCGCCTCCGCACTCTGGGCACACGTCGCCCTCGACAGGCTCACGGATGTCGGCAAAGCGTGTCTGGAAGTCCCTCCCCGCCTCGACGCCGCGCAGGTGCCAACCGTCCCGGTTCGCGCCTGCGACGTACTGCCCCTCGCGCAGCGCCTCATCGGTGACCACCTCGA
>JBGSXQ010000163.1:0-2766 GCA_041751315.1 Gaiellaceae bacterium
CGCGGCCGAGCTCGCCAAGCTCGTCGACGCGCGCGAGCGCATCCCGCGCGCTGCGTTCGACGAGGCCATCTCGAAGCTCGCCGAGCCGGGTTTCTCCGCCGCGCCCTATCTCGCACAGGAAACGGTCTCGGACGCCGGCGAGCTCGGATTGATCGTCGACCGCATCCTCGCCGAGAGCCCTGGCCAGGTCGCCGCGTTTCGAGGTGGCAAAGAGGGCTTGCTCGGTTTCTTCGTCGGGCAGGTCATGCGCGAGACGCAGGGCAAGGCGAATCCACGGGTCGTCTCTGACCTCGTGCGCGAGAAGCTCGGCCCGTAGCGGCGTAGCGGCGTAGCGGCGTAGGCGCGCAACGTCGCGCTGTGGAGAGATCGGCGCAGTCTTTCAACGCTTCCAGTGCCAGGCACTGATTCACAGCCTGCGGAAGCATTGACGCTGACTTGTCACGCGTTTGGTGCCAGGCACGGATCTCCGCGACCATCTTCGAACCGCCCATCCCCGCGCGACGAACCAGCGCAGACCCGTAAGCAGGGAAAGGAGATGGGTATGAAGAGAGGAGTTCTTCTCCTCACGTTCGGAGCAGCCGTCATGACAGCGGTTGCCGCGGCGGCGTTCGTCGGCTCACTCGGGCCGAAGGGCGCTACCGCCTCGAGTCACCGGGAGGCTCCGCTGATCGCGGACGACCCGGCTGCCGACAACACGGACGTCTACGCGTTCGTGGCATCGGACAAGCCGGATCACGTCACGATCATCGCGAACTACATCCCGTTCGAGGATCCGGCCGGTGGGCCGAACTACTACCGGTTCGATCCGACTGTCCTCTACGAGATCAAGGTCGACTCCGACGGAGACGCCGCAGAGGACGTGACGTACCAGTTCAGGTTCAAGACTTCGGTCTCGAACCCGAACACGTTCCTCTACAACACGGGACAGGTCACCTCACCGACCGATCCGGACCTGAACGTCAAGCAGACGTACACGGTCACGCGGGTCGCGCGGAGAGCTGGCCAGTCGATGACCAGCACGGTCCTCGGCGCGGACATCCCGGTCCCACCGGCGAACATCGGGCCGCGCTCGAACCCGACGTACGAGCCGACACAGGGTGTCGAGGAGCTCGGTGGCGACCGGCGCGTGTTCGCAGGGCCGCGGGACGACCCGTTCTTCGTCGATCTCGGGTCGATCTTCGACCTGGGCGGGCTGCGGCCGTTCAACATGGCACACGTGATCCCACTCGCGACCGAGGCGGGCAAGGACGGGGTCCTCAACTACAACACGCACACGATTGCCATCCAGGTGCCGAAGACCGACCTGCTCAGGGCACCGATGGCCAACGGGACGGTCGGGATCTACGCCAGCGCGAGCCGGCCGAAGATCAAGATCCTCCGCGGTGACGGGACGTTCGACGCCCAGGGGCCGATGGTTCAGGTCTCGCGGCTCGGGAACCCGCTCATCAACGAGGTCGTCATCCCGATCGGCATGAAGGATCTCTGGAACGCCAGCGATCCGCGCAATGACAGCCAGTTCGCGAGCCGTTACACGAGCCCCGAGCTCGCCGGTCTCGTGAACTTCCTCTACCCGGTGCTCGACGACACGCCCACGACGGGTCGCGGCGATCTCGCCGCGATTCTGCTCACCGGCGTGCCGACGTTGAACTTCACCGGAACGACGCAGGCGGATCTCCTGCGGCTGAACACACAGTTCACCGCCCCGCCGGCCGGGACAGGCAGTCGCCTCGGGCTGCTCGCGGGCGAGTTCTCCGGCTTCCCGAACGGGCGTCGCCTCGAGGACGACGTGACGGACATCGAGCTGCGCGCGATCTCGTGCGGCTACGGCACCGTCGTCGGCCCGATCATCGAGAGCTTCGGGTTCTGCAACGGTAACGCCAACCGCACGCCGAACAACCTGGTTGCGGACGGCGTCGACACCAACGCAGACAACCCGTTCCTCTCGACGTTCCCGTACGTCGCGTCGCCGAACCAGGGCTACGCGCACACGGGGCACAAGTAGGAGCGAGGCGGGACTCGGCGTGAGACGGCGAACGGCACTCCTCGTGGGCGGCGTGACTGCGGCTGCGCTCGCGCTCGGGGGGCTCGTCGGAGGCGTCCTCGCCGAGTCCCGCTCGGCATCGCGCCTGATCCCGCCGGGGACTCCGGCCATCTTCTCCGAGCAGGTAGTGGCCGGCCTCGGCGGCGGGATCGGTGCGACGCCGCTGGCTCGGCTCGAAGCCTCCGCCAGAGAGCGGCCTCGTGACTCCGTTCTACTCACTCGTCTCGGCTTCGCGTATCAGCTGCGCTGGCGCGAGACCTCCGACCCGTCCTACCTTCCGCGCTCGGAGAAGGCTCTCCGCAGGGCCATCGAATTCGGCACCGACGATGCGGACGCGATACTCGGGCTCGGATCGCTCGCGCTGATTCAGCACGACTTTCGCGCAGCGCACCGGTATGGACGGACAGCGGAACGACTCCTGCCGGGCTCGTTCCGGCCATACGGCGTCCTGGGAGACGCGCTCGTCGAGCTGGGACGCTACGACGACGCATTCGCTGCGTTCGAGCAGATGATCTCATTGCGCCCTGGGCTCGCCTCGTACGCCCGGATCGCCTATGCGCGCGAGTTGGTCGGTGACCGCGACGGGGCGCGACAGGCTATGGAGCTGGCGCTGGAGTCCGCGGCCGGCCAGCCCGAGCCGACTGCCTGGGCACACGTGGAGCTTGCGAAGCTCGAGCTCGGCTCCGGACACGTGTCAGCCGGCAGGCGTCACGCACTCGCCGCGC